>DATHZY010000341.1:0-3686 GCA_035458325.1 Saprospiraceae bacterium
CGTTTTCAAAGTTGGCACCACCATGGCAATGCATACAATCAGCTCCTGAAAGTTCAGGAAAGAATGGATTGTATTCGGTGGAGAAAAGCAAACGACCACGTTCTTCACTTTCTGTGAGTTCAACCTGGCCGGCAAGAAAACGGTCAAATTTCGAGTCATTGGAGATGATGCTGAGCATGAATTGCTCCATAGCCAATGCCATTTTTTCAGGGGTAATGGTGTCATTGCCAAACGTCCGGATAAACTGGTCTCTGTATTGTTTACTATTGCTGAGTTTGGCAACGACATTGGGTAATGTTTCATTCATTTCCAAAGGGTCTTGTATCGGTTTCAGGGCCTGGTCTCTCAGCAAATGTGCCCTTCCATCCCAGAAGAATTCGTTAGCATGCCAGGCCATATTAAATACGGGCATGGCCTGTCGCTTGCCAGGCATTTGCTCCACACCGATGGAGAATCGGGCGGTGTCCGAAAATCCATCCTGCTGGCGATGGCAATCCGCGCAGGCCTGTGAACCATCACGGGAAAGTAGTTTTTCATAAAACAACATCCTACCCAGTTTCACACCCTGGATAGTAAGTGGATTGTCCAAAGGAAGTGAGGGGGCGGGCAGCGCACCATGCTCAAGAATGAAAGGCGTTTCATCTATCACGACTACATCGGTTGGCGTATCATCCTTTCCGCATGATATTAAAAACGCTAACCCTGTCAACGCTATACATACAAACTTTAAATGGGAGACGTTCATGTCATTCAGTATTTAAAAATCGGATTGGTGAGAAAGGTATTATCCGTCAGGGCTTTTAGGAATTCGATCAAATCCTTTTGCTCTGATAAGGTGAGGTCAAGAGGTTTCAGTATTGGATTTTTATTCGGATGATCCTTGCCTCCTGATTGGTAATGATCAACCACCTCTTTCAATGTCTGTAAGGATCCATCATGCATGTATGGCCCCGTCATCTCGATGTTACGTAGTCCAGGTACTTTAAATAAGGCCCTGTCTTCTTCTTTTAAGGTAAGGCGCATTCTACCTTCATCTGCATACTGGACATACAATCCATTATTTTCAAAAGCATAATTGGTAAAATTGAAACCATTGTGGCAGGTTGAGCAATGGGTGCGATCACTGAAGAATAGATTCATACCACGAATCTGGGCATCTGTCATCGCATTAGTATTTCTATTGTGTATGTATTGGTCATAAGGGCTGTTTCCGCTCAGCAAACTACGCTCAAAACAAGCAAGGGCACGTGTGATCACAAATGCATCGGGTGTTCTATTGTACGCATCCCTGGCCATCTTTACATACGTCGAATCAGTGTTCAGTCTTTCAGCCAGGAGGACAATATTAAAATCAAACTCGTTGTGTTCCTGGATCGGAACCAGTACCTGCATTTCTAAAGTAGGGACGCCTCCTTCTCGCAAAAAGTAAGGCTGATAAGCAACGTTGGCAAGCGATGGAGCATTTCTCGTTCCAGGCCGATCATCGACACCAAAGCTGACTGGTAGTTGATCGCTGAAAGCTAATCCGGGTTGATGACAGGAGGCACAACTGATGGTGCCATCTAAGGACATGACCGGATCGTAAAAGAGCTTTTTGCCCAGCTCCCATCGCGTTTGTGTAAAGGTATTGTCATCTGGAAAATCGATGGGCGGAAATCCAATCGGAGTTTCCATCAATGCAGGGTATGAAAAAGGAATGGTTGTTTCATCTTCCCGGCAGGCGAGGAGACTGAAAAGTAGCCAAATGAACAATGTCCATTTCACAGGCGAATTATTGGGATATCAGCTTAGTGACAGCAACAGGTCGGCCTTCCTGTGTGAGCCTGACAAAGTAGATTCCAGCCTCTGGTAAAATGATATCAGTCGGTGTGTTCGGATTGATCCGATTTACATTAGATATCTGTCGACCGAGTATATCGGTTACTTCCATTTCATATACTGCTCCATCCAGGTTCGTGACTGTGGCATATGCGCGGCCATCAGCGGTTGGATTTGGATAAAGGGAGATCTGATGTAGAATGGTTGAATTGAATGTTCCGGTATTGACTTCAGTCGGGCTGAATACGAGATTTCTGAAATTCTCCAATGCTTGTTGTGCGGCACCGCTTTCACTATGTTCTATGACACCTCCGTTGACGCTGATGTTTTCCAGTCCACGGGTGTAATCTGCATCCAGGTTGATGGTCACTTCATTATTGACGACGGTTGCGTTTAGATTAACCCTCGCCTTGATATAGTTTTGATCACCCAGGCCATGTAACTGGATGAGTTGATTGTATTGAGGGCCACCAAAGCCTTCGAGGGCGAGAAAACGATAGCCGGCTGTCCATCCCCAATGCATGGAGGGTGATTTTGGAGCCAGGGGATGAGAGGGATCAAAACTTGCGGGATCCAGGTGGTTATGTTCAGGATCGACGCCGATAGCAAAGTGGATAGCTTCGATTTCGGATACAGGGAATGAGCCCAGTTCTACCTCTGTTGGGGAAGCGGCATTGACCAGGATATAAGTATCCGGGACGGGTGTTGCAGTGCCATTATCATGGATGAGGGTGATACCAGAGATATAATATTCGAGCCGTGTGACTTCGAAATCATGGTCCAGGTTATTTTTTGCAGGGCTGTTCATGGCGAAATCCTGGTCCCCAAGCTTGTGATGGATAACCAAATGAACGTTGCTCTGGGCAAAACTACAGATGCAAAGCATGCTGAAAGCAGCGGAAAGAAGTGAAACCCTGATCATTATCTGAACTTTTAGAAGACGGGTTAAATCTACAGTATTTCGCTCATTTTGGTGCTGATAGGGCCACTTTGTATACAAGGAGTCTTTATTTCACAATCAATTTCATTTCCCCCATTTTACCCTATTTTTGCCCCTTATTTAACTCTAAATATCCCCGGGCATTGTCCATTCTCGTTTCGCACCTTTCCAAGCAGTTTGGCCTCCAAAAGGCTGTCCATGATATTTCCTTCCAGGTAGGGAAAGGGGAAATTCTTGGCTTTCTCGGCCCGAATGGAGCCGGGAAGACCACTACCATGCGCATGATCACCGGTTATTTAGCTCCGGATGCCGGAGAGATCAGGATCAACGACATCCCGGTTTCTGAAGAAAACCAGGCAATTAAGGCCCTGATTGGGTACCTGCCGGAAAACAACCCATTATACCTCGACATGTATGTCAAGGAGTATCTGAGGTACGTCGCCAGGATCTACAAGATCGATCAGCCGTGGAAGCGGATCAGCGAAGTGATCGGCATGACCGGCTTGTCCACAGAAAGCCATAAGCTCATCCGTTCACTTTCAAAAGGGTATCGGCAGCGGGTTGGATTAGCTCAGGCCATCCTTCATGACCCTGAAGTCCTCATCCTCGATGAAGCAACCTCAGGTCTGGATCCCAACCAACTGATCGAGATCCGCCAACTCATCCGGGATCTCGGCAAGGAAAAGACCATCCTGCTGTCAACGCACATCATGCAGGAAGTGCAGGCCTTATGTGATCGGGTCGTGATAATCAACAAGGGAATCATTGTCGGCGATGGCAATATCCAGTTACTCAGCCAGAATTTGTCAAATGCGTATCGAGTTGAAGTCACTTTCTCACGTCCTGTCGTTGACAATACATTAAGGCAAATCAGCGGCTACGTCAGACATGAGGATGCAGGGGCCAATCGTTATATCATCACCGGTGA
>DATHZY010000342.1:0-2319 GCA_035458325.1 Saprospiraceae bacterium
GCCAGGTAACCTCCCAACTGTTCACAGATGGGCATATGACTATAGCAAGGATGGGGCAGAAAAGGATTTTATCCAGCAGCATTTGCCTCTTACGGATAAGGAAAAAGCAGAAGCGGAACATCATTGATGAAAGCTAAAGAACAAGTACAAATCAGGACTGCTTCGATCACGCTCAGGGACTGGATCCAGGATTTTGAACTCCTGGTCAAGTTCCGACTGAGTACGTTCGTTGTATTTTCATCACTTGCAGCATATGGTATTGCGGCAGGAAGTGAGATACGTTTGGTGCCCTTTATGGTTCTGATGGCAGGCGGTTTCCTGATCACCTTTGCGGCGAATATCCTCAATGAGATACTGGAAGCAGATTATGATCGCATGATGGAGCGTACCTCCAATCGTCCTTTAGCAGCAAGGAGGTGGAATCCCTCTTCTGCCCTGGTCATTGCAGGTATTTTTAGTCTCTTCGGCATCATATTGCTTGCCTTATTGAATCCACTTACTTCATTCCTGGGTACCTTGTCCCTGGTGACTTACGCATTCCTATATACCCCCTTAAAGAGGTACAGTCCGGTTTCAGTGATTGTGGGAGCGATTCCCGGTGCTCTTCCGGTGTTGATTGGTATGATAGCACATGATGGAGTAGTGACTACGGAGGCATTGTTTTTATTTGCAATCCAGTTTATCTGGCAGTTCCCGCACTTCTGGTCCATCGGATTCCTATCCTATGATCAATATAAGCATGCCGGATATAAACTTCTTCCCGAAGACGATGGCAAGATCGACAGACGACTTGGAACGCAGACATTGGTTTATACCTGCCTGTTGATTCCGGTTATTGCTATCGGTTATATGATGCAGTTGGTTTCTATTTGGGGAGCAATCGGGCTTGTCCTGGTGTCTTCCTATTTTATCTGGAGAGCTTGGGTTTTTTACAAGCAGTTTGACAAAGCCAGTGCACGGGCACTGATGTTTTCATCTTTCATATTTCTTCCGTTAGCACTGCTGGTGCTATGGTGGGGTATACAATAAACTAATTAACTAAAGTGGATACAAATACTGCCACCGGCACCATAGAACAAAAAAACAGGAAGGGAATTCATGCCCCTCTGTTTGCCTTGTGGGCCGCAATGGGAAGTATGGTCATGATGTTTGGTTCATTGACCAGTGCCTACATTGTCAGGCAGGCAGCCGGCAACTGGCTTGAGTTCAGGATGCCGGATATTTTCTTTTACAGTACCGTAGTGATTTTAATGAGCAGTATTACGTTGCATGGTAGTTATTGGGCTTTCCGTAATGGAAAGGAATCCATGTATAAGCTATTACTGCCGTTGACGGTTTTGCTGGGAATTGCTTTTATAGTCATGCAATACCAGGGATGGAATATACTGTATTCCATAGGGGTGGCACTTGACGGTAATCCAGGAGGTTCATTCTTCTATGTGATTTCCGGTATTCACGCTGCGCATGTTATCGGAGGAGTGTTCGCGCTGACCGTAGCCATGCTCCATGCTTTTACACTGAAGTTTAAACCCACTGAAAAAAGAAGAAGGAGATTTCAACTGGTGCTGCATTACTGGCATTTTGTTGATTTCCTTTGGCTATATCTCTTTTTATTTCTTTTGATTCAATGATTTACATTTAGATAAATGGCTACAGATACCTTAGACAAGAAACACACGGACCACGACAGTACAGCCAATGCCAGTTGGGACGGCGCGGAATATCCGTTTAAAGTAGGATATGGCAAACTGATGATCTGGTACTTTTTGCTATCCGATGCATTTACGTTTGCAGGGTTCCTTATCGCATACGGAACGCTCAGGTTTAGTATGCCAAGCTGGCCTGTACCGGATTATGTATTTAGTACTTTTCCATTTCTCGAAGGACATCATCCACTGCTCTTTGTTACGCTGATGACATTCGTGCTGCTCTTTAGTTCATTTACAATGATCAGGGCGGTTCAGGAAGGACATCGGGAAAACAGGCGGGGTGTGGCTATCTGGATGGGTTTGACGATTCTTGGGGGGCTTGGGTTTCTTGGCTGCCAGGCATGGGAATGGACCACCCTGATCGGAAAGGAACACATGAGTGTGACCACAAATCCATTTGGCACACACACCGAATCCGGAATCTACCTCGATGCAGAGGGTAAGGAATCGTCAGAAGTTTTCGCTGCAGGTACAACGTACCTCCTGCATAAAGCAACTTTTGGTGATGACCATGCAGCAGCACCAGGTCATGCGGACGATGCTGCTGCCCATGGAGAGGAAGCCGCACATGCCGATGCTGCCGGCGGCCACGGGGGACATACGTATGCAG
>DATHZY010000343.1:0-2888 GCA_035458325.1 Saprospiraceae bacterium
ATTGTAAAATTCGTCCAGAAAATGAAAAGGCTTTACCGGGAGTTTGAGTTATTTGATCAATTACTTTATTCTGGAACATCTCCCGGGGCATTGACGAGGGAAGCCCAATATGCTGAAAGTTCATTTGACTTTAAACACAAACTCAACATTGGACTTAAGGAAGCCAATGAAGCAGAATTCTGGCTGGATATTATTGCCATCGCTTATCCTCAGGAAGCTGAAGAAGCAATGGAATTAAAAGGTGATTGCAAAGAAATCATCGCCATGCTCGTTTCCTCCACTAAAACCCTGAAGGCAAAGAACAAAAGATAACTACAAACTGCTAGTTGCTAACTGCTAGTTGCTAACTGCTCACTCTTTTTTATAAATCGGATCAACCACCACACTATCCGGTTTGATCTTAAAACCAGGCTTCGCCGGCTTAACGGGCTTGAGTGGTTTTGGGATAGTGTCGAGTTTTGTGTCGAGTGAATTTACCAGTAACAGGGAATCAACATAGTCCTCTGCCTTGGTATAGGCAATTTCCTTGCAGGAGTTCAGTTGTACGAGTTTCCACTGCTCAAGTTTGATGTCAACAGCGGCCTTGACAAGGTCTTCCTGGCTGACTTCCTCCGCGCAGGAAATCAAGATGAGTATTACACTCGTAAGTACGATATGTGGTAGCCGGTACTTCATTCAACGAGCTCGTTCATTTCCGCCATTCGTTCTTCAAAGATCGAATCAACGGCCACTTTATAAATACTGTCCTTTACATGTGCACAGAGAGAGTCCATCTTTGGTTGCCATGCTATTACCTTTTGCTGGAAGATCGTATCGATCGCCCTGCGACTAGCCTTGGATGGGCTCACCGGACGATTGGTACAGGAAACGAGAAGAAGACCGGTGCAGCAGCAAAAGAAAAAACGTTTCATCAGCTGACCTTTCGCTTTAATTCAAAATTCTGTCCGAGATAAACCTTGCGCACCATTTCATCTGCTGCCAATTCTTCAGCTGTCCCGGTTTTCAGGATCCTGCCTTCAAACATCAGGTAAGCTCTGTCGGTAATGGACAGGGTCTCCCGCACATTATGATCTGTGATGAGGATTCCGATATTCTTCGTCTTCAGGGCTGCTACAATATGCTGGATATCTTCTACCGCAATAGGGTCAATACCTGCAAATGGTTCATCAAGTAATATAAACTTTGGATCTGTAGCCAGGGCACGTGCAATCTCGGTACGGCGTCGCTCTCCCCCGGAAAGGCTGTCGCCAATATTGTTGCGCACCGTTTCCAGGCCAAATTCGCTCATCAGGGTTTCAAGCTTTTCTTCCTGTTGCTTGCGGGTTAGACTCGTCAGTTCGAGAACGGCCTTAATATTGTTTTCGACTGTGAGTTTGCGAAAGACGGATGCTTCCTGTGGAAGATAGCCTACGCCCAACCTGGCTCTTTTGTACATCGGAAGGTCCGTAATCTCTGTCTTGTCGAGGTAAACATGGCCTTCCGTTGGCTTGATAAATCCTACGGTAATATAAAAGGTTGTCGTTTTACCCGCGCCATTTGGCCCCAATAAGCCTACGATTTCACCCTGGGACACCTCAATAGAGACCTGGTCCACGACCTTGCGCTTGCCGTAAAACTTCACCAGGCTATCTGTCCACAATCTCATGTCTAGTCTTTTATATCCTTAATTGAGGGCACAAAATACGGTTCCCATTTTGCATCTGTACAACTCATAAAGCCCGTGGTAAGTTGTGTCGGTCTAAGATTTCCTATTGCCAGGTGATTTTTGTTTCCAGTTCCCATCCTGCCCGCAAGGGATCCGGGGTAAAAAACCGCTTACGCTCCGGCTGCCGACGGGTATGGTAGTCCCCTGAATCCCAAATGCCATTTCCGTTCAGGTCTTCGATGACTTCTATGGTGTATTTACCGGGTGTCATTCCCGATTTCTTGAGTTGGGCTGATCCCTGGTGGTCAACAATGAAACGCGCTGATGCCACCTCTCCGGCTTTCACCAGGACCACATAATTTTTTGTAGAGTCCAATCCATCTACCATGATGGTAAAATCGCCAAACTGATCTGCTGCAACCACGACGATCGAATGACGGATGGTATCATTCATACGCCCCCAGACATCCTTGACAGCACCCGGTAAAAAAGTCAAGGTATACTTTGAAAGGGGCTTCCATGCCGCGTCAATCGAAATCGTTTTATTATAGACTGAATCAGTCTGCAAGGTATACGGTACTGTATCAAGTGAATCATCCACAAGGGTAATCCTTGCCGTGTCAATCATCTCGAAAGGAACCATAACATTAAACTGGGCTGTGGCCAATGGATGTAATCTACTCGTCACTGTCGTCACGCGTAAAGGCCATGATATCGGAGAAGCTCCGGGTGCAATACGGATACGTGTGGTATCCTCCAGCAAGATAACTTCTCCGGCATAATTTTTCACCGCATTGTACCAGACATGCAGCGTATCCCCATCCCATGCAGTGACTCCTCCTTCAACTTCAGGATTAAAGCGAGGCACCTGTTTAGGCATGGGCCCGTCCACAATAACCTTTATCCAACCTGGCACGGCATGTATGACATCTCGTATGACCGGTTTTCTTTCCTTTGGAAAAACCTTGATTTCGGGAAGAATTGCAGTGGGTCTCAGGGTATAAATGTTGTAATCAATCCATCCAAACAACTCAGTGTCCTGATCATAGAGAAAATTGAGATTATCATCCTTGAGTGCCGCAACGCTAAATGAATCAGCTCGAATATTGGACATGGACCATTTACCTTCCTTGTTGGTCTTGGCAACATATTCCGGTTTGCGCTTGTACACTGCACTATCTTCTCCTACAGGATACAACATGACCCATACACCTTCCGCAGGTGTGAGCGTAACCGCATTGAT
>DATHZY010000344.1:0-4803 GCA_035458325.1 Saprospiraceae bacterium
CATTGTATACGTCCGCGAATACATACTCACTTGTCATTTGAATTTTGCAATCGTCAACCGTATATATGCTATTGACAACTATCGGGTTAGGTGCGATGTCAGCAATTGCCGGGCCACAGGATAAAGTGAATAGTATTAGACAGAATATTTTTTTCATCAGCTGCGTTCCGGTTTCCTAAAGCTATGTGCTATTGTCGACAATAAATGTAGAAAAATATTCCGTGCGTGCCGAGCCACTAATCTAACTTTTAAGCCACTAATCTCCAAAACCAAGCTTTGTCCCGGCCTATTTTCGAAGATTAGCGTGAATTAGCGTCGAATAGGCGGGTATTCAGATCGCAGATTACGCAGATGTATTTTAAAAATAATTAGAGCAGATTTGATAAACCTATGTCGCTGGTGAGGACACCAGGGCAACGGCATATTCTGTCTACTTTTCCTTAATCCAAAGCAACGCACTATCCATCACCTCCTTCATGCGGTGGTTGACGGAAATAACCTGGCCCTGGTCATCCCTGATCACTTCATTGAACATATGATCATAAGGATAGACGTTGTAGGTGATGTTGGTTTTACCTCGCCGGATACTCTCCAGGTACAAATAATCAGTTCCGAGCACGGACGTATTCCGATCGTTGGCACAGGCGACGATATAGACAGGTATGTTCGTAGATAAAATATTGTCCGTCGGATTACTTTGACTGAAGCTGCTCCAACGCAGATAGGTGTGGCCGTACCAATTCCTTTCAGTGGATTTGCTATTCGCATAGATATCCCTGAAGGTGGCATTCAGAGAATCAATATTCTCCTGCGCCTGCGCTGCATCCAGTGCACCTGTCTGCGCGTCAAGCCGGTTTTGAATGATAAAATCATAAAACTGGGACAAGCCATTGCCGACCATCAAGACCGCATGGGTAATCTTTTTATTGCCTGCAATCAATTTTGCACCTACCTGGAATCCTTCTGAGATGCCCAGCACAGCAATCTTCGATTTGTCTTCCGGCAGATTTTTTATGGCATCCTTTAATACCATCTCTGCTGCCGTTACTCTCCAGTCCAATGACAAACGACGGATATATTCTGCGGGCGTTTCATAGAGCGGATAGCCGGTGAGTGAATCCGTCGCCACTGTATCAATAAATGGCACCCCGGGTTTGCTGATGATGATGATATGAAAATCTTCAGACAACTTCTGATAGTCAAGTGGCACAGAACTTCCGATGCCCCGCTCCGTATACTGGTATAGCGGATACGAACCCGAACCATCCAGGTAGAGCAGTATAGGTTTTTCCTGCCTGATGGTATTCAGGGTCACATAATAATTGATGGCACCTGTCTCCTGATGATTGATGGAGAATTGCTTCCATCCCAATTGCTCGGGGGTATACTGTTGGGCTGAAATGCTGGCATAGTATACAAATGCTAAGCTAAATAAAACAAACCTGATGATCATTTTGATTTACGTATTTGTACTCTCAAAACTACAAACACATTTCTATTTTTTATTGCCATCCTTGCATTGCAAAACCAACCGATGAGCGTCCGTACGGACGCTCAACAGTTAAAGAAAAAAGCCATCCCGGCAATGCCGGGATGGCTTGAATACAAAACAACCAGTTGCGTATGGCCGATACCTTACTTAGGCAGTAGCACCTTGTCAATCGAGTGGATCACTCCGTTGCTTTGGTACACATCATAGATCGTGATGTTAGCCACATTGCCACTTTCGTCCTTGACGGTGATATTGCGTGGTCCATTGGACATCAAGGTGAGTGTTCCACCACTAACCGTCTTGAGGGTCGACTTGCCGCCTTTCACCAGTTCAGCTAGTTTCTGGGAGTCATACGAGCCAGACACCACATGATACGTCAGGATACCGGTGAGGGTAGATTTGTTTTCCGGCTTCAACAGCGTTTCGACAGTACCTGCAGGCAGGTTTTCAAAAGCGTCGTTGACAGGCGCGAACACTGTGAAGGGTCCCGGTCCCTGCAAGGTTTCCACAAGTCCGGCAGCCTTGACCGCAGCTACAAGTGTTGTGTGGTCTTTAGAGTTTACCGCATTTTCAACGATGTTCTTTTTCGGATACATCATTTCACCACCTACCATCACAGTACCGCCACCCACCTGGGCACTAAGGGGTGTCATAAAGAATACTGCCATGGCAAAACTTGCCCATTTCAATTGCTTGATCATACGTTTTAGATTTTAGGTTTACAAAACAGATTAATTCCGTTCTGCCCTATTTACGTAGGAAAGGAAGGATTCGGTTTTATAAAATGGAAAAATTGCAGAAAAAACTTTCCCTTACCTGGTAACAAGTTCGATGACCCTTGCCAGTACTTGATCCGTATGTAGGAGCATGGTTTTGGGATCGGGACGTACGATGCTATCAGGTACTACTCCCCTGCCACTGTTTTCCTCCATGACATTAAATCTCCATTTATAAAGCGGAAACCTGACATTCAACCCGCTGTAAGGAAGCACGAGCCGGCCGATAACTCCACCTCCGATGGCATACTCACTGCCTCCCGTCTCCTGACCAACGACTGTAGCACCCGCCGCATTTTTCAAAACGGACGCTGCAAATGATCCTGTGGAAAAAGTTCCTCCATTCGTCATGACATATACATGGCCGTTGAAATTACATTTCTTCCTTGGCTTGATGTTGAAGTAATAACTCCGGGTGAGGCTATCCGTCATGATGTATTTATTACTCACGATGATCCCTTCTTTCTGGTGGAGATACTCTTTGTATCGCATCGGAGTTACCTTCTTATCCAGATAATACGTCAGCGTACTATCGATGACAAAAGAAATGAGATAGTCACCTATATTACCACTACCACCCCTGTTGTCTCTCAAATCGATAATCAGGTTTTCTATGTGCTCCTTCTGCATATAGTTAAAGCAACTCTTTATCACCGGCTTACCTGCGTCAAAATCAGGGAGAGATAGCACCACGGTCCCGGGCACTTCAGGGAGCTCATGAAAACCGGCCGATAAATCTTCCTTCACAGGTTTTGTGAAGTCCGTTGGAAATCCAACCGAAAACGTACCTCCAGAGGTTTCGAAATACAGTGTCCCCGGACTTCCAAGGATCAGGTTGAGATAAAAGTTGAAATTTTGTTCAAGGCCATACGCCTTGGCAGCACGGCTTAATCCATCTGCACTGATGTGTTGAAAAGAAACTGTTATAAGCCTGGTGATCGGCACATCATTGATACTGACTATTTCCTGTCCGACATATGGCCTATACTCTTCCAGGTGCGCCGCGGATACATAGAGCGAAGAGTCAACAAAGACCACTTCAACAGGCAGGTCCTGGATCTCTTTCATCCTGGCTTCCATATCCGCCATAGGATACGCGTACGTATGTCCGCACCCAACGGAACTAATCAGTCTGCTGATGGAAGAATAAAACACCGGGGCCGATACGCCGGTCTTGAGTTGCATAGACGTTCGTAACGCCAGGTTGTCAAATCGTGCGCCTGTTGTATACATAGGCATCATGGGGTGATTCTCCCGGATCGTCGTGGTCAATATTTCCAGGTCTGCGAGCAGGCTGTCTGCATTGAGTATGGTGGCGTCCTGCCCGAAGACAAAGAAGGATTGCACGAGGCTGATAAAAGCGATGATTGACCTTTTCATTGGCGTCAAAGCTAATTGATTCCAATCACTGATCAACGTCCAACCAGCCTGGTGCTAATATGTAAATGTCAACCCTGCCCCATACCCCATATCACTATCATAATGCGTGGATAGAGAGATATACTTGGTCAGTATATATTTAGCGCCGACACTGTATTCAAGATCGGTATTGACCATCCCCCTTAAGCGAAGGCGATTGGTCACCGGAATGTCCTCCCTGCTCAATCCGAAACGCACATAGCCTGTGTGATCAATGGATACATCAGCCATCAGGAAAAAAGGCAAGGTATACTGTATGCCAAAATGCGCCACACTCCTTTCATTCTTGGTGCTGGTCTGTCCAAATATATTTTCTTCTTCATCGTGCCCTCTACGATATCGCCAGTCCCATCCTCCATACAGCAAAAGGAACTGATTCCTGTCGAGGAAGCGCCCAAAGTGACTCTCCGTTTCATACCCGGATTCATCATTCAGGCCAAGGTGCCATTCTGCATTGAGCTTCCATCGGGTATTCATCAGTGTTATTTCTCCGTCACTGCCATTGGATTCGATACCGATTTCAGCACCCGCATAAAACCGCCTGTCATCATAATATACTTTCCTCAACGCAGCCTTAGGATCCGGAATCTGCGGGTTAGGGGGCGAATCTTCATACCTGAATATCCTTCCCATACCAGCCATCATATGATAGAGGATATGACAATGGAAGAACCAGTCGCCATAGCCTTCCGAGGCATTAAACTCGATCGTATCCGTCTCCATAGGCATGATGTCTAAAACATTCTTGAGCGGTGCGTAATCTCCCTGCCCATTGACGATCCTGAAAAAATGTCCATGCAGATGCATCGGATGGCGCATCATAGAATTGTTGGTAAGGATGATTCGTGTATTCTCTCCAGCTTTGATTTCGATCATATCACTTTCCGAAATGGTGCGGTTGTTAACAGTCCAAACATACCGATTCATATTACCTGTCAATTCAAAATGGAGTGTACGCCAGGGAGCTTCCGGAAGGGTCGTCCTGACGGGCGACTTCAACATGGCATAATTCAACGTGGTGATGGTTTTATCGCTGTCTACAATTTCCGGATACATCACTGTATTCATATCCATTTGTTGCAGACTCATGTTCATACCCATATCGTTCATTTGACC
>DATHZY010000345.1:0-2410 GCA_035458325.1 Saprospiraceae bacterium
GTCGGACATGACACTGGGGTGAAAGTCATGCAGGGTATTCAGCAGAATTGTCCGGAGGATGAACAAGCTGGTGCCTTCAATGTGCCAGGTTATATGCAATTCCTTTTGGACAATAAATTCCTGGGGAATAAGACAGGTCAGGGCTTTTATAAGAAAGGCGAAGGAAAGAATGCTAAAGGTCAAACAGAATATTTGTCACTCAATCTCAAGACCCTTGAATATGGCACTGACCCCAGAGTCGATCTTCCCTCATTGGGGATTTCAAAACAGATAGACGACCCTGAAAAAAGAATCAAGACCATTTATGATGCACCTGATGATGGGGGCAAACTGATCAAACAACACTTACTTGGTCTCTTCGCTTATGTAAGCAACCGCATACCGGAAATCGCAGATCATATCAATAGTATTGATGATGCCTTGAGGGCTGGATTTGCCTGGTCCTATGGCCCTTTCGAATACTGGGACATCATAGGTGTAAAAAAAGGCCTTGAAGATGCAAGGGCATCCGGTCTTTCGATTAGCGCTTGGGTGCAGGAAATGTTGGATAGTGGCTTTGAATCCTTCTATACTCTCAAAGACGGCAAGAGACTTGTCTATGATCCATCCGTCAAAATATATGTACCCATACAAGGCGCTGAAGCGAAAGTTAACCTTCAGGCCCTTCGCACTCAATCTCCTGTGTATCGAAACGATGAAGCTGTACTTCATGATATAGGTGATGGTGTACTTTGCTTCGAATTCAGAAGTAAGGCAAATGTCATAGGCGAAGGTATCCTACGCGGCATCAACGAAGCCATCAGGATAGCTGAAGAAGAAGGCTGGAAAGGTTTAGTGATCGGCAACCACGCCACCAATTTTTCTGTCGGTGCAAACCTAATGCTCATTGGCATGATGGCTTTCCAGGAAGAGTGGGATGATCTGGAGATGGCTGTCAATTACTTCCAGCAGACTTCCATGCGCTGTAGATATTCTGCAGTACCCGTTGTTGTTGCAACGCAAGGATATGTCTTTGGTGGAGGTTGTGAAATCTCTATGCATTGCGATGGTGTCGCCGCTGCAGCCGAATCATACATTGGATTAGTGGAGGCAGGTGTGGGTTTAATTCCCGGAGGTGGTGGAACAAAGGAATTTGCGGTAAGGCTATCTGAATCCTTCCGGAATGGTGATGTTCATATCCCACAGTTGATTGACCGGTGCAAAACACTGGCAACAGCTTCCGTCGCTACTTCCGCCAACGAAGCGTACGATCTTGGATACCTGATAAAAGGTAGGGATGAAATAGTCATCAATAGCGCGAATGCCATTACGGAAGCAAAGCGGAAGGTTCTCTACCTGAGCCTGAATTATATTCCACCGATTCCAAAATCAGATATCCTGGTACTCGGCAGGCAAGGACTTGCCTCATTATATGCGTTTGCCAATGAGTTCAGGCTCGGCGCATTCGGCTCAGCGCATGACATTAAGATAGTTCACAAACTTGCATGGGTACTATGTGGCGGAGATTTGACAGGAGCCCAATTAGTCAATGAACAATACCTGCTGGATCTTGAACGCGAAGCTTTCCTCTCTCTCTGCGGAGAACAAAAAACACTGGAAAGGATACAGTACATGCTGGAGAATAATAAACCCTTGAGGAACTAAACGTGAGTGGTGAGTAGTGAGTAGTGAATTGTGAGTTGTGAGTTGTGAGTGAAAATATTCTGGAAGCTGGTAGCTGTTAGCTTAGAGCGTCCTGAGAAGTAAACTAAATTTTTCTGAAAGCTGAAAGCTGAGAGCTGAAAGCTTAACATTTAAACATTTAACAGTAAAATGGCATACATCGTAAAAGCATACCGGACAGCTGTTGGTAAAGCAGGAAGAGGTGGGTTCAGCAACTACAGATCAGATGATCTTGCAGTAGATCTGATCAGTTTCCTTTTAGCGCAAGTGCCTCAATTGGATCCGAAGCGCGTAGATGATGTTATAGTTGGCTGTGCCAATCCTGAAGGAGAACAAGGGTTGCAGATTGGAAGGTTGATTTCGATGCGGGCACTGGGGCATGATGTGCCTGGGATGACGGTCAACCGTTATTGCGCGTCAGGTCTGGAAGCCATCTCCATCGCTGTAGCAAAAATCAAGGCAGGGATGGGACAATGTTATATCGCAGGTGGAACGGAGTCTATGAGTATGATCCCAATGACAGGATACAAATTTGCTCCTAACTATAAGGTTGCGTCGACAACTCCCGATTACCTGGCCAGCATGGGTGCTACAGCTGAAGCTGTTGCTGAAAAGTATGGTATTAGTCGTGAGGATGCTGATGCCTTCGCCCTACGATCCCATGTTCGTGCGGCAAATGCGCTTGATATGGGATATTTCAAGGACGAGATTGTACCGATCACCGTTGATCATGTTGTTGTAAAAGAAG
>DATHZY010000346.1:0-4571 GCA_035458325.1 Saprospiraceae bacterium
TGGAAGTTCAGCAGGAGATTTTTTGCAGAAGGTGGCGTGACCGTTGGCCTCTTCACCAAGGGATTCAGCATCTACCCAATCGCACAGCAGGATTTCCTGGGTTCTACCCCAGGCCTGAAGTTTCAAAATGAGTTAAATGAATTCGATGTCATCCGATCCACCACTACTTCCGTATATGCCGGCATGGGCTACCGCTTAGGCCAGCACTTCGATGTGTTTGCCAATTGGAATCACGGACTGGATCCTTATCTGCTTAACGAATCAGGAACCTCCAATGCAGATCTCGATTCAGGAAAACGGACAGATTATATCCGGGGATTGAGTTTGGGCGTACGCTATACGCTGTAAAAAAAGGCGAAGGCTAAGGCTGAGGCGAAGGGGTTGATGGGATTATTTGTTGATAGGTTTATTGGTTGACATGCTTAGGAGGTGAGGAGGTTAGAAGGTTAAGCTGCTGGATGGGAATGAGACTATCATTCTCTTACTCTCTCACTCTCTTACACCTCTTACTCTCTTACTCTCTTACTCTCTTACTCTCTTACAGGTGGAGTCTGGCCTTCCGGCCCAGGAGAATATCATCCGACTCAGGCCGATCCGGATCCGGCAGGCAGCAATCCACCGGGCATACCGCAGCGCATTGTGGCTCATCATGGAATCCTTTACATTCCGTACACTTGTCCGGCACGATAAAGTAGTAATCCATGGAGACCGGCTCCAGTTTGTCATTGACATCGACCACCGTACCATCTTCAAGCGTATACTGCCCCTTCAGGGTAGTCCCATCCTTCATAGCCCATTGAATGCCGCCTTCATAGATAGCATTGTTGGGGCATTCCGGTTCGCATGCTCCGCAATTGATACAATCATCCGTAATATAAATGGCCATAATGGTCTTCAGTTCGTGTAATAGAGAAACAAAGGTAAGGCTTCAAGGTTAACCGATTTCTAAAACAAAGGATGAACAGGTTTTTTTTAAGATTACAGGCAAGGATGGTGGATGGTCTGGGAAACATGTAAATTATTGATATATAGTTGTTTGTATTAAAAAAGGCATCGTTTGGAAACATATATGCTATTCCTTTTGGCATAAGGAAACGATCCTGCTAATGAAAGGAACAATGGTCCATGGTGTCCGGAAGGTCATGCCTCTACTTTTGGAAAAAAAAATAGAAACATGAAAACGTATTTTGAAACCACAACCGCACATCGTGCTCTTTTTAACCTCGCATTGACCCTTTGTGTCACTTTTTTGACGCTCAACAATGTTTTCGGGCAGGAAAGGATGAAACCTCAACATGATTATTTATTGCCGGTAAAGGGCAAGTCAATGGTTGAATTTTATAGCGGAATTCCCTACGTTGCCGTTGCGCAGTATGGCTATGGAATCAGCAACAAGGTCTCCCTGGGTATCTTCTATGGATACACGCCATTTGAAAAAGGTTACGGATTGAGACTGAAGGCAGTCGTTGCCCAGCCATCAGCTTCTTTCCGGCTCAATGTAAAGTCTACCTTCATATATTACCCCGGCATGAAGAAAGATGATGGAGAACCCTGGGTTCTGGCATGGCCAACGTTCAATGGCGATGTAAAGCTTAAAAATGGTGCAAGGGTTTGGGCTGGGGTCGGAGCGATAGGAGCTGCATGTGTTGAATATTTATTTAAGCCTGGTGGTCATGCAGACGAACCAGGACATCCTCCCGGGCATCAGGGGGAAGTAGGTGAAAAAGACATGTTAATGTTTTTCAACACCTTCCAACTCGGATACAGCAAACCAATTTCCAATAATTGGTCCTTCGTCGCGGAAGTCGCACCTGTGATGGAAGGATTTAAGCTAAAGTCTCCAAATGGATTTCTGGATGCATTTCCGGTTATCGTGACCGTGGGTTTGTCTTGTTCATTGTGAATTGTGAATTGTGAGTTGTGAATTGTGAGATGTGAATTGTGAGTGGTGAGTAATGAGTGGAGCGAATCGTGAGTGGTATTAGAAGAGTGAGCTTGCGAACGATCACACTGTTATGATAAATCCTCTGGAAGCTGGAAGCTTGTAGCTCAGAATCATAATCAGATTGCTGATAGCTGATAGCTGACGGCTGACGGCTGATAGCTGATAGCTCACTTTCCACTCTTCACTTTATTCATCCAGCGGCCTCTCGTGAAATCCGGTATTGCCTGTGGCATTCCACCGCTCGCAATCGAGGCTTCAGATAAGGGCGTGATACACATCCACGAGGCAGCATCATAGACATCAAACAGTGGTGCTTTTGCCTCAAGTGCACAGCGTACAAAACTATCGACAAGAAACCAATCCATGCCGCCATGCCCGGCACCCTCCGCATCTTTCTCATGTTCCTTCCAGACGTCATGATCATGTTGCGTGAGGTAGGTTTCAGCATCTTCCCATTGATGTCCGGGGCTCGTGCCTTCGATGTATAATCGCCTGTTGACATCCATCCATAGTCCTTTTGTACCCTGGACCCTGAAACCCAGTGAATATGGCCGAGGCAGGTTGGTATCATGATGCAAGACAATAGTCTCACCATTCGTACACTTCACCATCGTCGTCACCTTGTCACCGAGCCTGAACTCCAACTTAGCATTGGGGTGGTCAGGCCCTCCCTTGGGGTGGATCATAATGTATTCGTGCAAGCCTCTTGATTTGGAGGCCATTGATACCAGTGTTTCCATCCGGTTACCCCGATTGATATTGATCCACTGTGCCACAGGACCAATGCCATGGGTTGGGTAGAGGTCTCCATTTCGATACACGCTATGCCAGGTGCGCCATTTCGCCTCGCTAAAGCCTTTATCACCAAACTCGACACCTGAGTTGTAAGGAGTCACACCATCATTGAACTTGACCCCGCGCAGATCATGCTGATAGCCACATTCAAGATGGATGAGCTCCCCAAAGAGTCCTTTCTTCACCATATTCAATACCGCCATCACATCCCTTCGGAAACAAACATTCTCCAGAAAATAAAGCGGTGTTCCTGTGGACTCATGTGTATTGACCAATTCCCAACATTCGTCAAGTGAGAAAGCCCCACTTACTTCAACACCCGTGAATATCCCTGCTTTCATTGATGCTATGGCCATCTGGGAATGCCATTCCCATGGGGTGGCGATAATGACCGCATCTATTTTTTCTTTATCCAGCATACGCACATAATCGTGCGGCCCCTTGTCATATACTTCCGGCCATTTAGCGCCAAGTGCTTCGAAGATTTTTTTTGTTGATCCCAACATCATCTGGTCCGGCTCAGCAATGCAAGTCACTTCGCAATCCTTCCGCCTAAGCAAGAGGTCAATATGATCCTGTCCCCTTAATCCACTCCCGATAATACCCACCTTCAGATTGCTATTGGAGTCTATTCGTTTTGGATACGGCCTCGCCTTGATGTTCGATGTCAGACTTACAGCAGCTCCGGCCAGGGTTGTATTTCGGATGAATTTTCGTCTTGATTCTCCCATTTGAATATGGATTGTTCACTAGTAGAATTAATGAAATCCCAAGATAATGAAAGGCCAATATCAGTGTTGATAGGTTTATAAGATTACATCCTTGTGAGTCTAGTTACCCATTCAACTAATCAACTAATCAACCCATCAACCAACTTGCAGGCTTCCATCAGCCTAATAAGCTCTCAATAAGCCTATAAGCTTTATAAGCCTTATAAGCCTTATAAGCACCTCCTAACCTCCTAAGCCCATAAAATCCTATTTTTGCACCCTTATGGAGCAACTGGCTGCTTTTATCAAAGACATCATCAACCGTGAAATAGAGGGCATCCGCAATATTCCGGTGGATGACACGATTGACAAGGCTATCGAATTGATATTCAATGCCGTACATCAGCATGGCGGCAAGGTAGTGGTCTCCGGACTAGGCAAAGCAGGCCAGATAGGCCATAATATTGCCACCACACTCAGTTCAACCGGAACGCCATCCATATTCCTGCACCCGACTGAAGCACAGCACGGTGACCTTGGAATGATTCAGAAGAATGATATCCTCTTTCTCATTTCCAATTCCGGAAAAACAAAGGAAATCCTGGAGTTGCTTCCACTCGCCAGACGACTGTATCCTGGCATTAAATCGATTGCATTGACAGGTCATCCGGAACATGAGTTAGGCAGTGAAGTGGATGTGTGCCTGAGCACCGGCTATCCGAAAGAAGTTTGTCCACTCGGACTCACGCCTACGACCAGCACGACCGTGATGACCGTACTAGGGGATGTGATCGTCGTGGCGATGATGAATAAGATAGGTTTCACCAAATCAGATTATGCCCTGAGACATCACAGCGGTTATCTGGGTATAAAGAGCAGATCAGATGAGTAAGCTATTTTTAATTTCAGGGCCTTGCATCGTGGAAAATGAAGCCACACCCTATCTCATTGCAAAAACGGTTAAACCCATTTGCGATGAACTGGGCATCGAGTATATTTTTAAAGCAAGCTATCGAAAAGCCAACCGAACCCGTGTGGATAGTTTTACCGGTATCGGTGATGAAGCCGCCCTTCAGATCATAAAAGGAATAGGAAAAGAATTTGGTGTAAAGACACTGACC
>DATHZY010000347.1:0-2056 GCA_035458325.1 Saprospiraceae bacterium
GGCCTGGCCCTGTTACCTGGATTCGTAGAAAAGAACAATCCTTCTGTCACATCAATGATCATCTTTCCTTTAAAGTCCGAATCATCAGCAAGGTCATACAATACAGGCAAAGGAGTGCTGCCGACGCATGCCAACTGGATGGGTTCATCACCAGTCAAGGATTTCCAGGTATCCATATCCAGGTCAAACTTGATCCGCGATGACCCGATAAATACAGTTGATTGGTCTGCTGGTTGATATACCCTGTCCCGATGATATGCCCATAAGGGGCCATCGTCATCAAAGGAAATATTGACGCCCTGGCTACGCTGGTAAAATTCCCAGGAGAGGAGAGCCAACACAAATAGCAGTCCCGCGACAATGGCTGGCCGCTTAAGTGGTGTGGAGGACATTGGTTTACGTTTTGTTGATTGTAATAATCTTATTAAAGATCAACTTTCTTTTCTCAAAATCCAATTCTTTTTGCGAGCTATGAGCTGAAGGAATAAAAACGTATCAGGGTCTAACCGCTATCTTTAGCCTGAAATCACTCAAACCAAAGTGCACGTCAGACTAATCCTGTCACGTATCCGCATCACCTGCCTCCTGGCTGCGACCTGGCTGGTATTTTCCCCATATGCAGGTGCTCAGAAGTCTGCAGATGAAATCCTCGCGCTACCCAGGGAGCAGCAACTCCGTACCATCTGGTATTGGGATATCCCGCAATACCTCAAGGATACCCTCGCGACATTCGCTTATTTTAAAAAACTGGAATCGGACTTTATCTCGCGAAAAGAATACTTCCTGGCAAAGCAGGCCTGGATGGCCAGCTATGAATTCCGGACCATCCAAATACACTTGTACAGGCCTTATAGTATTTTCCTCATCAACCAGGCCATCGCAGAAGCCAAGGACCGGAGATGGAAAGAAATGGAAGCAGAGTGCTATATCCGCAAAGGCCTCTTATATTACAAACAACTGAAGTACGGTCCTGGATTTGAATACATCCAGAAAGGCTATGAGCTAATAAAAGCCCTCGGATTTGACAAGTGCCCGCTCATCATCCAACATCTTGAAGAAATAGGGCTTTGCTATTATCAATTTGGTGACCCGGAAGGTGCTATCCCATACCTGCGGGAAGCCCTCGCACAACCCCCGGTGTTGAGTGAAGCCGGGGAAAAACGTAAAACCCTGAATACAATCGCCATGTGCTTCAGGCAACTCGAACAATATGATTCATCGGTCCATTATCTCACCATGGCGCATGACGCATCTGTTCTTGTCAGGGACACCTTTTGGGCCGCGCTGACAGATGGCAACAAAGGATATGTCTATTATCTGCAGGGCAAATATGATGAGGCTATGCCACTCATGGAGATGGATTTCAACCAGAGCCTGCGATACAGGGAATGGTCCAGTGCTGTCAACGCCGCCATGACACTGGCGACTATACACCTCAAAAAGGGAGAGTTCAGCAAGGCTGAGTATTATCTGGACTATGGCCTGAAAAATAAGAATTATGGTAACCTCCGTGAGATGGCTGGCTTTTATAAAAACCTGGCCACGATCCATCGGCTGAAAGGAAACTACCAGCAAGCTTTCAATGACATTGACTCATTCCTGATCTACAAAGAACGGTATGAAAAAGAAAAGGACGCAAAGACGATCAACCAGGCCAAATTGAAAGTAGAGGTCGAACACCATGCGAGTGAAATCAAATTGCTCGAGACCGCCCGGAGCAGACAGGTACTCCTTCGTAACGGACTCCTCCTGATCCTCATCCTGACCGGCCTCTTTGCGGTGATTTTATTTCAACAGCAACGCCTCCGTCAAAAAAAGGAACGACAACTGGCCCATATGCGCCAACAGGCTGCAGACGCTGAGCTGGAAAATGCAAAAAAACAACTGGGCATTTTTACCAATGCCCTCAAGGAAAAAAATGATCTGATCGAATCCTTCAAGTATGAGTTGGAACAGCTCCAGCAATCGGATCAGCTGCAGGCTAGTTCGAGAGTAGACCATATCAACAAATTGCTCAATTCGACGATCCTGACTGAAGAAGAATGGAAAGCCTTCC
>DATHZY010000348.1:0-3837 GCA_035458325.1 Saprospiraceae bacterium
TTTCAAAAACATCCTGAAAAGGTTAAGGGAGAGATGGTCGTGCTCATTGCCGCTGAAGGGTCGGGCAAACACCCCCAGGAAGACGACCAGGACGAATAAACGCAGAAGGATACATATATCAAAAATCTATCATATATTCGCACAAAATTTCCGCTGCGATATGAAACTATCCAATCTATTGTTTTCCACGCTGGTCATTTTATTGGCTGCCTGTTCAAGCGATGCTGATCATTTCTCCGGTGTCTGGCAATCTGTCAATGATCCTTCCCGGCAAATCATTTTCACCAGTTCAGGCAAGACCTATTCCTTTGAAACCAGGAATATCAAGACTTCGCTCCAGGGTATACCTGGGACCTATAATGCAAAGGAACACGCCCTGGAATTTGATAATGGTAAAGGAGATACTATCCAGTTAGTCTACAATGCTTCTGTAAAACATATTGTTGGACTGGATGACGAGTTTGAAAAAGCTACAACCGCAGCCGCAGAAAAAGAAGATGATAAAGGCACTGGTGAAGCAGCTACAGAAGAAACAAAACCTGAAGAAACAGCATCATCAGAAACCACCACGAACTGTGATAAAGGCGATATACTGGTCATCAGCGGGAATAATGTCAGGGTGCGAAACGAACCGGATGTGACCAAACAAAACATCCTATTCCAGGTGCACAAAGGCTATGAGGTCATCCATCTTGACGACAAGAATGTAGATGGACAGAAATGGTATAAGGTATGCTACGATGGCAACATCGGATGGGTCAGCGGGCAATATGCTGCAAAGAAGTAGTGTATTAAAAATGCAGCGCTCGTTTTTCAGTAGCATCTAAGGCAGCTTCCTTGATCGCTTCGGAGAAGGTTGGATGTGGATGTGATATCCTCGCCATGTCTTCTGCAGAGGCCCTGAATTCCATCAGCGCCACCCCTTCCATGATGAGATCAGCTGCACGTGCAGCAAACATGTGAACACCCAGGATTTCGTCAGTGTCTTTGTGAGCAATTACTTTCATAAAACCCTCTGTATCTCCGCTTGCTCTTGAACGTCCCAGCGCCTTCATGGGGAATTTTCCAACTTTGAATTCCACTCCTTCTGCTTTCAATGTTTCTTCTGTTTTTCCAACAGAAGCTATTTCAGGCCATGTGTAGACAACACCGGGAATGAGATTGTAATCAATGTGCGGTTTTTGCCCAGCCATGGTCTCCACTACATAGATGCCTTCTTCCTCCGCTTTATGCGCAAGCATGGCTCCTTTGATGACATCCCCAATGGCATAAATATTGGGTTCATCTGTCCGGAGATGGTCTCCTACAATGATCTTACCCTTTTCATCAAGTTTCACTCCGGTATTTTCCAAACCAAGGCCTTCAGTGTAAGGGCGACGGCCGATGGCTATAAGGCAATAATCCGTATCCAGCGTTATGGCTTCCCCACCCGCTTTTGGTTTCATCTCTACTTTTGCCTTGGTCTTTGAACCCTTGACAGAAACCACTTCATGGCTTAGATGAAAAGTGACACCTAATTTTTTAAGGGAACGCATCAATTCTTTAGCAGCATCCGTATCCATACCAGGCAGGATCCTGTCGAGATATTCCACCACTTCTACCTTGGTCCCAAGGCGGGCAAATACCGAACCTAATTCCAGACCGATTACACCTGCTCCGATGATCACCATATGCTTTGGCAGCGACGTGATGTTTAAAGCTTCCGTGGATGTGATCACCCTGTTTTTATCATAACCCATGGCAGCAGGGGTCACGGGCTTTGACCCGGTGGCAATGATCACCTTGCCTGCTGTTAAAATAGTTTCGGTTTTATCAGCTGAAACTACTTTGACATGCGTTGCATCCAAAAAAGAACCATGGCCGTAATAGACATCCACTTTGTTTTTCTTCATCAGGAACTTCACGCCATCGCAGGTCTGTGAGACCACCTGGTTCTTGCGTTCGATCATCTGCGCCATATCAAGCGAGGATTTTTGCACATTGATCCCATGCTCCGCAAACGTATGATTCAACTGATGATAATGCTCAGATGAATCAAGCAATGCCTTGGAAGGAATACATCCTACATTCAGGCAGGTTCCTCCAAGTGTATTGTATTTTTCTATTAACGCGGTCTTCATCCCGAGTTGCCCTGCCCTGATGGCAGCTACATATCCTCCGGGACCCGAACCTATGATGACCAGGTCATATGTCATTCTGTTGGATTGTTTTGTGGAGGACGCTCACCGCCTTCTGGTCGCGGCCCCTTGTTACGGTTACGATTCCTATTCCTGTTGCGATTTTGTCCGCCACCTTGTTGATTTCTGTTTTCCTCACTTCTTGGTGCGTTCGGATCACGTTGTTCACGAGGCTGTTGTTCGTTTCGTGGTGCATTAGGGTCGCGAGGCGGTCTAGGTTCACGTGGTGGTGCATTTGGATCACGTGGTGGCCTTGGCTCACGCGGCTGCTGATCGCCTCGGGGTGCGTTCGGATCACGTGGTGGTCTTGGCTCACGAGGCTGCTGTTCGCCACGAGGTGCATTTGGATCGCGAGGAGGCCTTGGTTCACGTGGTTTTTGTTCTCCTCTCGGTGCATTCGGATCACGTGGTGGTCGCTGTTTATGCTCGTGTCTTGGTGCATTCGGATCACGTGGCTCACGTGGCTTTTGCTCGCCCCTTGGGGCATTGGGATCCCGCGGTGGTCGTGGAGACTGGTCATTCCTGCGTTGCTGATTGTCACGCTTTGGCTGACCTGATCTGTCACCTTGCTCCCTCCTTTGCTGAGGTTGTTGTTGTCCACCTGCACCTTGCCCATCCGGACGTTGTCCCGGTTTTTTCTTCTTCTTGTTCTTCTTCTTTTTATAATCCGGCAAATCGATTTCGCCACCTGCATCATCATAGTCGAGTTGTTCTTCCTCCACCACGAGATTTGGATCCTGTAATTGATCAGGCAATTCTCCCTTCAGGTTCATTTGCTTGATCAGTTTGACACGTTCGAGAGACAATGCCATCACCGTATTCCTGCCCCGCTCTATTTCAACACTGTAATAAAGAAGGCGTTTAAAAATATCCATCTTGATCAGGGATGATGATCCTCCCTGGTACCTCAATACATCAACGTCCTGTGGAAACTCATCAATCGCTTCCATGTACGTGTCGAGCTCATAGTTGAGGCAGCATTTTAATCGTCCGCATTGACCGGAGAGCTTTGCCTGGTTGATCGAAAGGTTTTGATATCGGGCTGCATGGGTATTTACGGATTTAAAATCCGTCAGCCAGGTAGAGCAGCAAAGTTCACGGCCACAAGTGCCGATACCACCGATCCTGGAAGATTCCTGTCGTGCACCGATCTGCCGCATTTCAACCTTGACCTGGAATTCCTTAGCGTACAGCCTGACCAGTTCGCGAAAATCGACACGACCTTCGGCCGTATAATAAAATGTTGCTTTCCTGCCATCGCCTCTATATTCCACGTCACAAATCTTCATATCCAATCCCAGGGAAACCGTGATCGCCCTGCCTCTCACCATGGCCTGCTTTTCAAGGGCGCGGTATTCATTGAGACGCTCGATATCCCTATCATTGGCTATCCTGACTACCGGATTGGTGATGGAAGCTTCCTTTACCCGTTTCTTCTTCATCTGCAGCCTCACCAACTCACCGGTCAGAGAGACAACGCCTACATCGAAACCTGTGCCTGTATCTACCACGACCATGTCACGGGTCTGGGCAGGATTAAACTGGTGGTTGCGAAAAAATTCCTTCCGGGCTCCTTTCTTAAAACTGATCTCTCCGATCTCGGTACCGGTGGGATCTTCATAATCATAGACCGCCAGCCAGTCATAAGTATTCATTTTAT
>DATHZY010000349.1:0-2555 GCA_035458325.1 Saprospiraceae bacterium
CTTCCCATTTCTGTCTTGTTGGTTGCGACAGGATTTTCTTCTCCCATTCCTTTAGTATCAATCCGTCCTGCCTCGATAGACTTATCCGTCAGCCAGGTTTTAATAACCTTAGCACGTTCCTTTGAAAGGGATTTATTTTTACCATCATCTCCTTCGTCATCTGTATAGCCCACAATGCTGATCCTCAAATAGGGATATGCCTTCATGATCGCAGCCAGTTCACCAAGCTGAGCATCAGAATCAGCAGTAAGCTTAAATGACCCGCTTTCAAAATCCACCTGGTCAAATGCAAGGCATTTCTCACCGGTTTCATCGGAAGCCAGGAAGCCCGCAAGTCGGCCTGTAAACGAACCAGGCAACACATTTAACGCAGCTCCTCCCGGAAGTTGATAGGTTTTCATTTCGCTGACTGGTTCAGGCGGGGCTGTTGGTATGACGGTGTCTTGTTTCGTTTCCGGTTCCACTACAGGGGGCTCCGCTGTAGGGCCACAACCTTTTTCAACGAAGTAGAATAAGGCAAGAGATGTGAGGCCCAGGATGATCCATGGGAGGAGCTTTGAGAAAGTAGATTGTTCACTTTGAGACACAGGGGATTTCGTATTTGGTGTTGTAGGTGGAGCATATGTCGCTGATATGTCACCCATTCCCAGTAGATTTCCAACGACAGGTGGAATTGTTTGCCGGACAGATTCACGTTGGTCAGCCAACAATGTTTTTAAACCTTTTACATCCAATCCCTTTTCATGGATATGTTTACCAATGATACCAAGGATCAACGGGGCAGCAAGTTTTAAAAGGGAGGTTGCAGAAGATGTTTTCAATCCACTCGCCCCGGCGATGCTATCGACTACGGGTGAGAGTTTATCATCCAGCAGATAGCGCAGGTTGCCGGCCCCCAGGTACATCAATTTCTCGGTTTCAATACCTCCTTGCAGTGACGTGGCCGCAGTCGAAAGTATTGAACCATCTATGTTGTGTTCAACGAAATATTGCATCAGTGCTTCCGCACCCGAATCCGTATTTGCCTTTCCGATCAGCGTGCCGAGGAGTGACGGGGCTATTAATTTTACACCGGTCGTAGTGCTTTCCGCAGATTCACTGAGTATGCCACTGGCTTGTTTAGCCAGGAGTTCACCCACCGTGTTGTTAAACATGTCAATCAGATTCGAAGCCATAATGATTTATTTTAAAATCGGTACCTGTTGATAAGCTGAAAAGCATATGTCATCAGCAAATGTAAAGTAATCATGGGTGAATAAAACACATCTCCTCTCAAAATTTGTCTTCTGGAAAAGCAATCTGGCATGGAGGGATAAAAGTCCTTACTTTTAGGTTCTATTTTTTCACCAGGTATGAATTCCAAGCTTCAAGAGACTGCCATACTGTATCGACGGATCATTGATGAAGTGGATTCCGGACAGGAGAAATGCAGGTATATGCTCAAGATCTACAATGATCTTGTCGTATTCCTGAGTGAGGCCTCCTCGCTTCATTTCAATACGTTGTTTGCACGCGTCAGCTTTATTGTTTCACGCTATACGATGAGCAAGGCGTGGGCGTATGCGTTGCAGATTCCAAGGAGAGAGATCCACCAACGGGAATTGTCGGACGAAGAATTATTTCCGGTGCTGGATGCATCCATACGTTTTCTGCTCCATCTGTGCCATCAGGAATTAAAAGAAGAAGGTTCCTTTGAATTTCCTGACCGACCTCCGCTGTCCCGGTTACCCAACCAAAGAAAGGGTGGTCGATACAAGAAGAAATTTGCAAGGGTAATCGCCATCGAATGGGACAGAGAAAAAAAGCTGATCAGCATCCTTGATGAGGATGAGCCGGATACAACTTGTGTGCTTCGGTATTCAGTCTCCGGGATCAATGACTTATTTGCTGATACCCTTGAGCTGGCACTCGAAGAGATAGGTATGCCCCTGACCCTTGGACTAACAGATGTAGATTGTACAGATGAAGGGCATTACATCCCCGCCTACATCATCATCATGCCTGATCTCCTACTGGATGTGACTTCCATCACCCAGGTGATGAGTGAAGGTGCTGATCCACTGGCAGTCAATATCATGGATGTCTTCCTGCCTACACAATCTTCTGATGCGATCATGGCAGGACAGGTAGCCAATTATTTCCTGGATGAAATGATCCGGGATACCTCGAAACCATTTGCCCGGTTATTTACCGAGTCCTTTAAGATTTATCCCATTGAGTTTGTCCGCATGACAGATGACCAGGTCAGAGGGATGAATACAAAGATGAAGACGCATTATACCAATATTTTAAAAGTAATCGAGGAACGCTTTCCTGCATTGGGTATCGATCGTCGCCTATGTATCATTGAACCAAGCTACTTCAGTCCACAATATGGTATTAAAGGGAGGTTGGATGTATATTATGAGCACGAGGAGGCAAAATCGGCTTCGATAATTGAGTTAAAAAGTAGTCGCCCGTTTAAACCCAACAGTTATGGTTTGAGCAGTGCCAATTATCACCAGACGCTGCTCTATGACCTTCTGATCAAATCAACTCACGGAGCGGCCTACCAA
>DATHZY010000350.1:0-6424 GCA_035458325.1 Saprospiraceae bacterium
CCAATGATGATGTTATGGTCATCCACCGGCAGCAGGAATTCAAATCCGCCGACAAGTTTTCCCGCCAACTCCGGAATCACTTTTTTACGCACCTCTTTCTTAAGCCCAAAATCATTGACGATCAGTATGCCGGCCTCATAGTCCGTGACGTACCAGACGTTACCTTTTCTATCTTCCCGGAGGTACCGGACCCGGTGTTGTTTATCTAATAACCGGTTGAAGTCATCCGCAGGTACAAAGGTGTCTTTTGACCGGTCAAAATGAAAGACTCCTTTTTCGGTTGCAAAGACTGCCTTACCTGCGATCTGGAATACGTAGTTGTTGAGGTTGGTAGGTAATCCGTTGTCCTGGTTAAAAAACCGGATATCCAGGTGGTGCTTGTTGTCCGCATGCCACCGCACATTGTATACGCCTCTGTAGGGGTGGGAAATCCAGATCGAATGATCTTCATCCTTTACCATAATCCGGCAGGATTCTTTCAGTCCGTCCAGTTTATGGTCTAATACCCATTGCCCGGCTTCTTTATGATACAATACCAGCCCGGTGTAGGTGCCTCCCAGCATGTAATCCGGAGACATGGTAACAAAGGTCCAGGCTCCCGGTTCGGCAGACAGCAACCTTGATTGCTGGTCATGAAGAACAAATGCGCCTTCATGATGCCCCATAACTAACTCCCCTCCTTCGGAATTCAAACTCCAAACCTGGCCGTCAGAACCGTTTACTTTCTTAAAGAGAGGGCCCAGTTCCGGATCATAATACGATTGCCAGGGGGCGACATAGGCTCCGTTGGATACTCCCAGGTAAAGTTGGTTATCAAATACCGATGCACTGTACCCGGTCGCTTGCATTTCGCCATCAGGAAAAATGCTGGTATAGCGGGAGTCCAGGACGACACAATCAATTCCATTGTCCAGGCCAAGCCAGACATTGCCCGACCGGTCACTGAAAGTATGTAGTATGTTGTTGTTTTGAAGCCCACTCTTCTTGTTCAGATGCCGGATCACCCGCCGCTGGCTATCAATGACGATCAGCCCGTCCAGGGAAGTACCCAGGGCGAGATTCCCGTTGGGGAGGGTAGTGGAGGAGTAAACACGTTTTTCCTTTATCAGATCGTCATATAATGTTGTCCAACGCCCCGTTTTGCCATTGAACAAGTAGAAGAGACCTTGTTTTAATGAGCTTAGAATGATGGTGTCCCCTGTCCATCCCAAAGCCCCGGTAATGGCACTCTGCAGTCCTGCCACCTTCAGAAATGGCTGGAAGCCCCCATCCCTGAAGATCAACAGATCAAATGCAATGGTCTGGATCACTAAGCCTTCTCCGGTCACAAACATGGATAGCAAGCTCCCCGCCGGTTTGTGGGTTATCATTTTCCCACGGGAATACTGGAATACGACATGGTTGGTTCGAAAAAACACATCCTGGCCAAAAATCACAATATCCCAGACGTCCTCAAAAGAACGCTGATCTTCGGGTAGCAGGTCCACAAGTGAATGGTAGGTATGGCAGCCATTATGGCCGGGAAGGAAAAAACCCAACTCGCTTTGTGCTCCCACATAGATTTTGTCAGCGGAATCTATGGCTACGGATCTGACAATGGTATGGTTACCCACAGGCAGGCATATCCAGCTGGTCCCGTCATACCGCAGCAAACCTTCATTGTTTGCCCAATACATAACACCCCGGCTGTCCTGGTCTGCATCCCAGTTTTGGGTGCCAGCCTTGTATGTTTTATTTGAGAAGTTCCACATTGGGGGTATCCCGATGTTTACGCCCTGTGAATGCACACCGGAAATGAAACCCAGGAAGGTCACCAGGATGGTAATGTAGTGGGTAAAAGGATGGTTAGGCATTGTTTTTAACTCAGGAGGCCTGATATTGCTGCAAGTTAGCTCAATTTTAAGGTGCCATGTGATTGGCCTTGTCGTAGTGTTGTCGTAGTGTTGTCGTAGTAAAAAAGGTGCCGGGTTGTAGTAGTGTCGTAATACAAAATTATACTATTCACGCAAAAAGCAGTCATATTTGTTGGATTTTCTCAGTGAGGGGAAATTTTATTCTGCTTTCCTAAAAATATCTAAACACAATGATTAGAAATCTACTTGCCTTCCTGTTTGTGGCTTGTGTAGTGACCTTCACTACCGCTCAAACCACTATCCTGGACTTTGAAACCCCCGGTACCAGTACGACATTCCAGTATTTTGGCAGTACTATCGATGGGTCACTTAACCAGGTCATAGCCAACCCCAATCCCTCCGGGGAGAATACCAGCAGCATGGTGGCGGAATACGTCAAGCCTGCCGTCGCTGAGGTTTGGGCTGGTTGTTTTTCAAATCCTAACCCGGCGACTGCGGTCGAACTTATTTCTAATGGAAAAGTGTCCATCAAGGTACACATGGACCATATCGGAAATGTCGGTCTAAAACTGGAAGGCTCCACCGATGGCGGAGATAACTGGTTCCTGACCCAACCCAACACCAAGGTCAATGAGTGGGAAACACTCGTTTTCGATGCTTCCCAGCTTTCCCTGGATCCACCGAATACCGCTGCTACCGGTCACACCTACGCCAGGGTGACCTTGTTTTTTGATTTTGGTACAGCCGGTACCGGAACAGACGTTACTTATTACTTTGATGACATCCAGGCTTTGCCAAACGCGCCAGCCCCGGTGGTCATCCTTGACTTTGAGGCACCGGCAACCAGTACTGTATTCCAGTATTTTGGCAGTCCCCTTGACGGAACATTTACTTCAGTGATAGCCAATCCAAATGCCACCGGAATAAATACCAGCGCAAATGTGACCCAATATGTCAAACCAGCTGTATCAGAAACTTGGGCAGGCTGTTTTTCAAATCCTAATCCTGAAACCGCGATTGATCTCATCTCCAATAATATGGTGGCAGTCAACGTCCATATGGATCACATCGGCTCCCTGAGCTTAAAGCTCGAAGGTTCGACGGATGGGGGAGACAATTGGGTGGTTACTGTCCCCAACACCAAGGTGAATGAATGGGAGACGCTGGTCTTTGACCCTACATTGCCTTCTATTGAAGCTCCCTTTACCTCGGCTAGCGGACACACATATACACGTGTTGTTTTGTTCTTTGACTTTGGAACAGCCGGTACCGGTGTAGACGTTACTTCCTACTTTGATGATATAGTGGCATTACCTATTGGTGAAGTGGTCACTACTGTACTTGATTTTGAAGCTCCGGAGACCAGTACCGGATTCCAGTATTTTGGCAGCGCTCAGGATGGTACCCTGAATAACATAGTTGCCAATCCTAATCCGACTGGCATCAATACAAGTGCAAATGTCAGTGATTATGTCAAACCTGCCGTTGCAGAAGTTTGGGCAGGCGCATTTAGCAATCCTGCGCCTACCACTCCGGTTGATCTAGGAACAAGTGGTCAGGTCTGCATTAAAGTGCATATGGATCATATCGGAAATCTCGCTTTGAAACTTGAAGGATCTACTTCTGGTAATCCAAACTGGATCACCACCGTCGCTAACACCAAGGTAGGCGAATGGGAAGAAATATGCTTTGATGCCAGCGTACCATCTATTGAGGCACCGTTTGAAGCTGCCTCAGGAACCTACACCACCATTGTACTCTTCTTTGATTTTGGTTCACCAGGTACAGGAACAGATGTCACTTCTTATTTCGATGATATTGTTGTCAAAGGAAGCGGAGCTCCACAACCAAGGACTATCACCTTTAAAGTGGACATGAACCAATACAGTGAAAACTTTGACCAGGTATATCTGAGTGGTGAATTCAACAACTGGTCAGGTGATGCTAACCCACTCGCCGATCCGGAGTTTGATGGCATCTGGGAAGGAAGTATCGTTGTGCCAAATGGTGCATATGAATATAAAGTGACGCTGGACAACTGGCTTGGCCAGGAAAATTTTATAGGCACTGAAGAATGTACTAAAAGAGATCCATCAGGGCAGTTTGTAAACCGCTTACTGACCGTCAGCGCTGACAGGGATATACCGCTGTTTTGTTACAACAGTTGCTATGAGTGCGGTGAAGAAGTGATGATCACCTTTAGGCTTGGTATGGGTAGTACCACTCCAAACCCCGATGGTGTCTGGTTAGCTGGTGGCGGAAATTTTGACGTGCCAGGAGGCAAATACCAGATGCATGACGATGATTTAGATGGTATCTATGAAGTCCAGGTGCCGCGCAGAAGGAACTTTAGTTCTTTCTATGCCTATGCAAATGGACCATGCCCGGATTATAGCTGTAAAGAAGATCTGTCAGGACAAGAATGCGGAGATCCTAATAATTTCAATGACCGTTTCTTACCCGTTGTTGAAGCGGATACAGAAGTTTCCAATTGCTTTGGTTCATGTTTAGACGCCACATGCACTACTTCCACGATCACACCTCAAAAGGATGCCATGGTTTTTAACCTGAATGGCAACCCATCCGGCAATGGATATGCCGTGCTGGATTTTGGTGATGATCTGACGAATGAAAAAAATATCACCCTTTCCAATAGTCTTGGACAGGTGATCAGGCAGTGGGTAGTGGCTGATGGAAGTTCAACTTTTAATATTCAGACCAGCGATCTGCAAGCAGGTATCTACATGGTCACTGTAAAAGTTGGAAACCGTTTTTACACACGTAAACTCGTACACTAACCAACGTCATTAATGGCTCATTTTTGTTGACTCACAGGTTTAATGCATTCAATGTAATCATCATGCGCATTCCTATTCTTATCGCGTTTTTGTTTTTGCCCTTGGTCACACAGGCACAGATTTCCATTACTGGAAAAGTGACCGTGGCCACGGACAACCAGGCAGCCATCGGCGTAACCGTCATGGTGCAAGGCACGACTACCGGCACGGTTACTGATTTTGATGGCAATTATACCATTACAGTGCCGGACAGAAATGCTGTTTTGGTTTTCACGTATACCGGGTATGCTTCGCAGGATCAGGTGGTAGGTGACCGGAATAGTATTGATGTTGTGTTGGAGGAATCTGTATCTCAACTCAACGAGGTAGTGGTGACCGGCTATGGCTCACAAAAGCGATCTAATATCAGCGGTAGTGTTTCAACTGTCAACGCAGAGGAAATTGCCGAGCGGCCGATTACGCGTGTTGAACAAGCATTGCAAGGCCGTGTAGCCGGTGTGCAGGTGGCGCAGGTTTCCGGTTCGCCGGGGAGTGCTCAGACCGTAAGGATACGTGGCGTAGGGACGATCAACAATAGTGACCCATTGTATATCGTAGATGGTATACCCGTGGATGGATTGGATTTTCTCAATCCAAATGATATCGAGACAATGAATGTGCTGAAGGATGCCGCCTCTGCTGCGATCTACGGATCACGTGGTGCAAACGGGGTCGTCCTCATCACAACGAAAGGTGGCAAAAGGAACCAGGCCGGTCGGATCAGTTATGATGCCTATTATGGCATGCAACGACCGGCCCGGCTCCTTGATTTGTTGGATGCACGTGAATATGCCGTTCTCCAAAATGAAGCCTATATCGCTGCAGGAAAAACCCCTCTGCCTGAGTTCGCTAATCCGGATGCTTTGGGAGAAGGAACCGATTGGCAGGAAGCTGTTTTTGAAGCTGCACCAATTGTCAGCCACCAACTTACGTTTACAGGTGGAGGTGAGAAATCAGCGTATACCCTTTCAGGAAATTATTTCTCCCAGGACGGAATCGTCGGTGGAGATAAAGCAAATTTTACACGCGGTACAGTGCGCCTCAACGGCACACATGACCTTAAAAGTTGGCTGACCATTGGCAATAACCTTGGTTTTACCTGGCTGCAACGGGATGGTTTGATCGAAAACAGTCAGTATGATTCACCACTCATCAGGGCATTGAACATGGATCCTGTGACTCCAATCAAAAAAGCAGATGGTACCTATGCCTATTCAACCTATTCAGACACAGATATTGCTAATCCAGTCAATGGGATAGAGCAGACCTATAATACATGGACCAGCAACAGGTTTGTCGGAAGCGTGTTTGGAGATATTAAAATTGCAAAGGGTTTGACTTTTCGAACTGCCTACAGTCTTGATGTAACCTTTGCCGTGCAGCAGATATTCTATCCCCAGTTTGACCTGAGTAATATCCCTTCCATCAGTGAAGCACCTCCGGCAGAAAAGAGACTTATCAATAGTGTATCCCTCGCTAACAATACCTGGAAAAACAACCAATGGGAAAATATTCTCACTTATCAGAATACGTTCAATGGTGTCCATGATATTACCCTCATTGCAGGTACTACGGCGTTACAGAACCGACACGACTACAGCGGAGGAGCCAATACAAACCTTCCCTCCAATGACCCGGATGACGCTTATATCTCCAATACGATAGATCCAATAGCCTCTCAGAGTGCGTATCAGGGGGCAGGGGAGTCCTCTTTGTTCTCCTGGTTTGGAAAGG
>DATHZY010000351.1:0-6018 GCA_035458325.1 Saprospiraceae bacterium
CTTGGTTTGAAACAATACAGAAGTCTCCCGCAGGAAAACTTCTGTAAGTTATTTGAAAATAGTTAGCGTCTTAGTTTTACCAGCCTGGATTTTGTCCCAATGCCGGGTTGATGATTCGGTCTGACTCCGGAATTGGATAGAGGTACTTTTTGTCCAGCCACTCCCGTACTCCAGGATTAAAAATGACCTCCCCTGAAGTGCCGTTGGAAAGCTGGATTCTTCCTGCAGCGGTAGAAGGACTCACATCCACAAATGCTATTGACGGATTGGAAGGTGTAGGTTTTGTACCCTGATAGAATGACACATCCTTCACACCATCCCCATTGAGATCGTATTCTCCCAAGGCAGGGACATACATTCCATTCATGGGGGACTCGGCAAACAGCTCACCGATGTGCCATCTTTTTAAATCATCCGGACGAAGTCCCTCAAATACCATCTCCACTGCACGCTCGCGCATTACTTCCAGCATCACGGGATTGGTGAATTTGCCTTTATAATAAGCGACCAGGTAAGGGTCGGCCTCTGTCGGCAAGGTGGTTAATGTTGATCCCTTTATTCCTGCACGCTCACGCAGTGCTCCGATGGTCATAGCCCATTGCCCGGAAGTCATCGTACCCAGTTCTGCCAATGCCTCGGCTTTGTTAAGCAACACCTCAGCGTAGCGCATGATGATATGGGCATTGTCATTTCTGCTTTCGTCATCATAAGGGAAACGCTCGTCGTAGCACCACTTTATTGGCTGGTAACCGGTGAAAGTCTGATTGAAGTTGGGTGGTGCGACTATGGAAACCCCGTTTTCTGTCCGGCGATAATCCCCCAGACGAACAGTCTGCTTCAGGCGAAGATCTCTATTTACAACCTCCTCTACAAAGGGCGTGGTTTTATAATTCGGATCATTGGTAAACGGAGTACCATCCAGCTTGAGGTAGGTATTGACAAAATTCCGTGTCAAACTCGGGCGGTTTCCATAAGTAGGACTGATAAATCTTCTGTTTGCCGAGCTAAAAACCTGAAGGCTTGCATCCAGAGCAACAGCCAAAATGGTCTCATCGGCAAAGGGTGTCTTGGAAATGAAAAGTTCCCGATAAGAGCGATCCGCCTGAGCACCCCTGTGCAAATTAAACCCACTGATTTCATCGGCCGTTTTCACCACCGCTTCATACCAGGCATTTGATGTGCCCTGCATCCCATATTCTGTATGGTATTTTCTAAACGAAGCTTCATACAACGCAATCCTGGTCTTATAAGCCCTAGCGACATTTTTGGTGATTCTTGTGGAGGAAGCATCTGAGGTCAGGGTGATATTTGCTATCGCAAAATCAAGATCTTCCAACACCTTGTCCATCACCTCAAAGCGGTCGTCTCTTGGCCCATAAAGAGTAACACTGTCTGTGATTTCAATCGTCGAGTCTATCCATGGTACGTCCCCGAATCGCTTGACCTTATCGAAATAAAACAAAGCTCTGAAAAACCGGGCCAACCCAATGTAATGGTTCTTCTCCGGCACCACACTGTTTTCGGCGTTTTCGATAAAGTAATTGATATTCCGCAAGGGAGACCAAGTCCATCCTGAGCTGGTGATTGGACTCAGCGCATTGACTGCCAAGAAATTATCTACGCCATTCCTGGCAACCAGGTCAGAAACATCGTCCGCTTGAAAAACCCCGGTATCAGTACCTGGCAAAATGTTGTAAAAAGAGTTGCTGTAAAGTTCAAGCCCATTGGCTGAGCCGAATATTGCCTCGTTGCTTGCAGTATCCACTGGCAATTCGTCCAAATTACAAGAGGAAATGGCGGCAAGAAGCAGAACTGCTGAAATAATATTAAATATTTTCATGTGTGTTAGAATTAGAAATTAACAGTTAACCCCGCCGATATGGCTTTGAGCATGGGATAATTATATCCATCCCCGCTTGTACCTCCGCTTAGATCACGGTCAGAACCATAGATGCTATTGATGTCCATGTCTTTGGTCAGTTTATAGAGAGGAGACCAGGTCCAGAGGTTTTCAGCCGAGAGGTAAACCTTCACATCGTTGGCATGAATTTTTGAAGTCAGATGTTGAGGCAAGGTATAACCGACCTGAATGTTTCGCAGTCGGATGTACGCCGCGTTTTGCAGGTAGCGGTCATTGGGCATATTGAGGGCACGTCCGGATCCCTGAGCTATGTAGCCAACCAGCCGGGGAAGATAGGCATCGAAATTTCCAAGTTCCTCCCTAAACATATTATCCTCATGCCAGCTTGGGTATTGGTTGTATGGGCGGTTGTACTGCCCCCAGAATGGGGATTCAGGTGAAGGATACCAGTCCTGTTGTAACACACCCTGGAAGAAAACGCCAATGAAAAACCCGTTCCAGTCAGCATCCAGGTTTATTCCGTAGGAATAGCGGGGCTCAGAATTACCGATGATGGATTTGTCTCCGGAATTTCCGACTTGATTGAGACCGTGATAAATCACGTCGTCTCCGTCGAGATTCTTGAATTTCAGATCCCCAACGTAGTTTTTGCGGGTGTTTGTATTTGGGATATTTGCCTGAGAAGGTGAGTTGAGTATTTCTTCTGCTGACCGGAAGAGTCCCTCAACCTGATAGCCCCAGATTTCGCCGATCTGTTGACCCACGTAGTAATCGGTCAGTCTCTTATCGGCATTGTTGTATTTGGTAATAAAGGCTTTGTAGTCAGACATGACCAATCGGACGTTGTAATTGAACGGCTTCTCTGCAAGTGCAAAGTTGTCTGCCCAAGCAATAGACACTTCCCAACCCGTAGTCTCCAGATCCGCATAGTTGCCTTTTGGAACTGTGGTACCGTAAATCGCAGGGAGTGTTGGGCCTACCGTAAACATATCAGAAGTCCATCGCCGGTATATGTCGCCAGTAAATTGGAGCCTGTTCCTCAAACTGGAAAAATCCATACCGATGTCGCCCGTAGTGGAGGTCTCCCAAGTTAGTCCCTGAGGAACTACTCCCGGCATACCTGTAGCCTGTGGCCGCTGACCGTTGATGATCCGCCCCATTTGCGAAATCTGAAAATTCTCGGTAAATGAATAAGGGCTGATGTTACCGTTACCCAGAGAACCATAAGATCCACGGATCTTCAGACTGGTCAAGAGATTTGGATTAACCTTCCAAAACGCTTCTTCAGAAACGGCCCAACCTACTGATGCCGAAGGAAAAAAGGCGTACTGTTGATCGGTAGGAAATTTGGAGGACCCATCATAACGGCCATTTACTTCCAGCAGATAGCGCCCCTGATAGTCATAATTCAACCGGAAGAATCCCCCGGCAATCGCCCATTTTTGGTAGCCACCAGTTGTAACAATACTTTGGCCCAAGGCAAGGTTGAGATCTTCTGCATCCGGAAAAACTATTCCGTTTCGCCGGGCAGTCAAATTTTCATAAACCGAGGATTCATAGTTGAAGCCACCCAACAAACCAATATTGTGGGAGTTATTGAAGGTTTTCAGGTAGTTGGCGTAAAGGTTTGTTGCGTAGTAGTTTGTGGTATTTCTACGGTCCTGAAGGTCGTTGGTATTGGTACCGGTATAGCCAGTCACTCCCTGAAATCTACTGTAGGGCACCTGCACACGCTTTTGGAAAGCACGGTTGTCAGTGGTTTGAAAAGTAAAGTTTCCGTTTATAGTCAATTTCTTCTCAAAAAACTCGGCCTTTGCGGCAAATCGGTTCTTCAGGAAGCGTTGTACTTGGTCCGTCGCATTTCTGTCGATATAGTAATCCCCTACCGTGTAGGCTGCTGGAAAAGACAAGGTGCCGTCAGGGTTTAGCAGAGGTGCCAGTGGATGGCCCTCATCAGCCATATTCCGCCAGATACCACTTCCTTCACCTACATTCAGGGGCTGATGATAGGCCATCCGGGAATAGTCGGTGTTGTTTTCCACCTGGAGCCAGGGTGTGAGCTGAATCGTGCCTTTTGCACGGAGGTTGTACATTGCATAGGTGTCAGAATTGTATCGGAAAAGACCATCCTGCCCGTTGTAGCGTCCACTCACATAGTACGAGGTCTTTTTGTCGCCGCCAGTGAGTGTCAGATTGTGATCTTGGGCAAAGAAGCTGTCTTTATATAGCTCCTCATACCAGTCAGTACTGTAATAGTATTGGTATTCGCCGGTGGAAGGGTTGACCTCTACCCGCGGCAAGGAAGGATCTTCCCATCGTCTTTTGATCTCGGCCAGGTAGGCCGGAGAGAAAGGAAGAGTTTTGTTGATCGCCGTCGGAGTGTTTCCATTATCGTTCCAAGCTGACCAGGCATCGTTGAAACCTTTGGCCCATGGGTAAGATTCAGTTATGTTGTCCGGTACTGCTGTTGGAGATTTTGAGGAAAAATTGGCAGAATAGGTAATGGAGGTCTTGCCCTCTGTAGCCGATTTGGTCGTAATCAACACCACCCCAAAAGCGGCTCTGGCTCCATAGATCGAGGCTGAAGCAGCATCTTTTAATACCGTAACGCTGGCAATATCATTTGGATTAAGCATCCTCGGATCACCTTCTACCCCATCGATCAGTACCAGAGCACTTCCCTGCTGTCCAATGGATGTAGTTCCTCGGACGTTGAAACTCGGAGATTGCGTAGGCTTCCCGTCCAGCATTTTGATGTTCAGGTTGGGGATTGCACCTACCAATCCCTGTGCAACATTTGAGATGGGTCTGTTTTCAAAAACTTCTGAATCGACTTGATCGACAGCTCCGGTCAGATTTGCCTTCCGCTGAATTCCATACCCGACTACTACAACTTCGTCCAGTGCAGATATTCCTTCGAGCAAAGTCACATCAATGATGCTTCTGGCACCGACAATCAGGGTTTGAGCATCATATCCGATAAACGAAAACACCAAGGTTGCGTCCTCCGGAACGGTTAAGGAATATTTCCCGTCAAGGTCAGTGACTGTACCGGTTGTGGAACCTTTGACCAAGACGGTAACACCGGGCATCGGCTCCCCTGACGCGTTGGATACGACGCCTGTAACAGTCACATCTGCCTGGCGGACTATCATCGGAGTGGATGGATCCGCTTTGAATGACCTCCGCTCAGCGGCCTGAAGACCGCTCATGCTCAAGCACTGAACCGCTAGTGCAAGTGTGGTTATCCTCGAGATGGATACATAATGTTTGGGGATAATTTTAACCATAAATTTTGTGGGGGTTTAATTGGTTTTGGTTTGGGAGAAAATGGAAAAACACCTTTTTATGGACTCAATTATTAGCGGGAAGTGTAAAACCTAACCCCTGCTCTTCTATTATTGAGTGTAGTTCTAAAACCGCTTGATCTTTGGGGATTTTTCCGGTTGTCTTTGTTTCTAAAAGTCTGTTTTTACCTGTCCTGGCGCAAAAATGCTTTGGTTTGTCAGCACAATTGATGGAAAAGGGATCATCTAATCATTAACTATCAAGCGTATTATTAACATAAATATCAAAGAGGCGTGATGATAGATTTTTCCTGATTTCTGGTCAGCTTAAAAAACAATTTATGCCATACAAGACGCGTATTGATTTTTTTTCAACTAATGAAGCCTATCATTTAAAAGATTATCGGATACCATATCTCTCCGCATAAAAAAATACCATTGCAAGAAATTTGAAAACTGGGGCAAATTCAGTCTGATAAAAAAATAGCTGAAGTCCAGGAGTTATCGGGAATATCTCCAGACACTCTTCAAACCCTGAAAACAGGTCAAAGATCCCTTATTCCCGATTTTGCGGATTAATCTATTACAATCAGAACGAGGTAAAAAAACACTTGGATAAAAGGTTCGTTCAGCTTTATAGTCAATCAAAAGCCCAGCTTCGTTGCTTTTGACCCATGGGGATTTAAGCCGGACGCAAATCGAAGGGACAATATCTTTGATATGAGATAACACTAAGCGCAGGAATAATCAATGGGTCACTAAATAAGATCTCTCTGTAAAATAAGTACTTGAGCAGGTAATGAATTTCTTTCTATTCAATTGTCCAATTATTAGCCTCAAGATTTACTGAAACCTCCATTTACAATAATT
>DATHZY010000352.1:0-3515 GCA_035458325.1 Saprospiraceae bacterium
CATCAATGCCGCCAGCGGTTCGATCTCATTAGCTTCGATATCTTCATCGATGTTGTAGTAGACAAACCAGCGGTATAATTTCCGGGCCATAAACCTGGACACTTCTTCCTGTTCGAGGATGATGTCGACCACGGCTTTGTATTCCTCTGCCCCCAGGTTGTTGATGACCGCGTTGTTGAATCTTGGGGACAATGTCTTGGTAGTACTGTCATGCCTGTTTGGCCTGAAGATAGCCGGTGGGTGAGGGCCCGCGGCCTGGAAGCCTGCGTTATCGATTGTCCATCCTGTCAGTGCCTTGGCGATTTCCTTGATGTCTTCTTCGGTATAGTTGGTGTAGTCCCCCGGACCCGCCTGGATCCCCTTACCAATGGTAAACAGTTCAAGTAATTCGCGGGCGTAGTTTTCATTCGGTGCATTCTTGTTGCTTTCGTTACCGTTGAGATAGCGCAGCATCAGGGAGTTGACCGTGATTTCTTTCACCAGGGTCCTGAAATTTCCCAACGCATTATTACGCAGCAGATCGATGTATTGAAAGGTATATTTAGCATGTGGTGAATCGGCCGTCACAAAGTGATTGTGCCAGAAGAGGACCATTTTTTCACGGATGCTGACCCCTTCATTGAGGATGAGTCCAAACTGCCATGCCCTGATCGAGCGCTGGGAATAATTGGTATTCTGGATGATCGGTGTATAGACCCATGATTGTCCGATAGGCACATTGGGGTCGTCCTGATAATTGTAATTGAGTGGCAGACCGGGAGCAGGTACCGGGCTCAGCAATTTTTCAATCGTGAGCGCCATGCCGTCTTCTACGGCCTGTGCGATCTGACTGGCAGTCGGACCAAACATCCCACGCTGGAGCAGATGCTTTGCTGTATGCTCGTTCCATTGCCCGATATATGTATCCAGTCCTCCGCGGATAAGAACCGGAGGGGACATCAATACATTATTCATCTGGGCCTGAGGTGCCGGAGGTGTGGGGCTGGCTTTGACCTGTGCCTTGATCAGTGCTTGCAAATCGAGTAACTCTGCCATAAGGTAAAAGGCTTTGATGATCGTGACGTGGTTTTGACCATGCTTCGGATCATTGGTTTAATACAGAAAGCTAAAAATACAAAATGCGATGCTCAGGGGACGTTCTATTGTATAAGAGATACCAAAACCGCTGTTTTGTACTCACCGCGACAAAACTGCTTTTTCTATCTTGTGGCCTTAACGGAAAGGAGAAGTGAAAATACTGGTGACCGGGGCTGCAGGATTTATTGGTTTTCACATGTGCAAGGCGCTCATGGCTGAAGGCCACGAGGTTTACGGACTGGACAATATCAATGGCTACTATGATGTCCGCCTCAAGCACAGCCGCCTTGGACTGCTGGGGATCCAGGCAGACAAGCTGGTCCAGGGTAAGGCGATCACCGGTGATAAAGGTTTTGTCTTCTATTATCTCGATATCCTCGAAGCCTCTCTGTTGAATTCACTTTTTGCAGAAATAAAACCTCAGGTCGTCATCCATCTGGCTGCCCAGGCCGGTGTCCGACATAGTATTGACAATCCACAATCCTTTATCGACAGCAATATCCAGGGGTTTTTCAATATCCTTGAAGCCTGCAGGCGCCATCCTGTGGAGCACCTCGTCTACGCAAGCAGTTCGAGTGTATATGGTTCGAACACGGAGATTCCCTTCAAGGAATCAGACCGCACCGCGCATCCTGTCTCCCTCTATGGCGCAACGAAGAAAGCCGGTGAAGTCCTCGCCCATTCTTATGTAGCGCTATACAAAATACCCACCACCGGTCTCCGCTTCTTTACAGTATATGGCCCATGGGGAAGGCCGGATATGGCATATTATAAGTTTGCGGATCAGATCATGCAGGGTGACACCATCGATGTATACAACTATGGTAACATGGAGAGAGACTTTACCTACATTGATGATATCGTCAATGGCATCAGTGCGTTGATCCATCATCCACCGATGGCGGACTCCGGTGATTTGCACAGGATAGTCAACATAGGCAGAAGCCATCCTGTCAACCTGATGACATTTATAGGGCTCATGGAAAAGTACCTTGGCAGGGAAGCAAAGAAAAATCTACTTCCTATCCAACAGGGCGATGTGCCTTCTACGTGGGCGGATACTTCCGGATTGAAGAGTATCACCGGTTATTCTCCTTCCACAGATCTTGAGGAAGGTATTCGTAAATTCGTGGATTGGTACCTGGCCTACAAGGGCATTACATAACCAAAAACCACATCATGCAACCAGTCTCCTTTATTGTTCCGGTCTATAACGAGGTCGACAACATCGAAAAACTGCACAAGGAGATTCTCACGATAGCCCGAACTTTCGGTGTTGACTTTGAAATCATCATGGTCGATGATGGCTCAACCGATGGCACCTATAAGCTATTGAAATCATTGCGCCCTGTGACCGTGATTCGCATGCGTACCAATTTTGGCCAGACCTCCGCTTTAGATGCGGGGATCAAGGCAGCTCAATATCCATATCTCATCACGATGGATGGTGACCTGCAAAATGATCCTGCTGACATTCCTGCTATGATCCGTCTCCTGGAAGAGGACGAACTCGATGTCGTATCCGGCTGGCGCAAGAACAGGAAGGATTCAATCTCCAAGAAATTTGTCAGCCGCGTGGCCAATATGCTCAGGTCATTGCTTGTCGAAGATGGCATCCATGACAGCGGATGTACCTTGAAAGTGTACCGGAAAGAATGTTTTGAAAATATAAGCCTGTATGGTGAAATGCACCGCTTTATTCCCGCGCTGCTCAAGATGCGCGGATTCCACATCGGCGAGATGGCCGTCAACCATCGTCCGCGTGTGGCCGGTCAATCCAAGTATAATATGAAACGCACCATGAAAGGCTTTGCGGATATGATCATCATCTGGTATTGGAACAGGTATGCGGTCAGGCCTTTTCATTTTCTCGGCACCGCAGGCTTTCTCATCATTGTTTTTAGTTTCTTTTCAGCGCTGATGTCCCTGAAAGAATTCTTCCGTGGCCAGGATATGTCCGAAACTTTCTGGCCGATGTTTACGCTGCTGACGTTCCTGATTGGCATTCAGTTCCTGATCCTTGGATTTATCAGTGATATGCTGATGAAGACGTATTACGGACAGACGGGACAGACGGCGTACACGGTTCGTGACGTGGTCACGAACGTGTAGGGCTTATAAACGCTTATAAAGGCTTATAAGAGCTTATAAGCTTATAGGTTGATGAGTTTATCTGTTTATTCAATACCACTCGTCTTGCAAAATCATGCGTTGCAATGCAAATCAATCACCCCTCTCTTCCCACCCAAATCAAATTCGTACTCGCAATCAATACGAAGAGAGAGGGGTCGGGGGTGAGTTGCAGAAAAGGCAGTTGATAGGTTGATAGGTTTAGGAGGGTAAACCAATCATTATTTTTTACAAAAAATAATGATGTTGGTAGACTCCGGCTGCCAACAGAAAAATCAAACATAACTGTGTTTAAGTAATAATCATGC
>DATHZY010000353.1:0-5593 GCA_035458325.1 Saprospiraceae bacterium
ATCGGCATCGGAAAAGGTATAAGGATAATCAGCCAGATGAATAAACCCTTCAGTGAGATCAAGTCGTGAAAGTTTCGACATGCTGTGGATATAGGCACTCAGTGTGAAGGCATGTGGCCCGGCGACAAGATTCCACCCTGCTTCATATACCTGGTTACGTAAATGGTAAGTTGCATTTTCTCCACCCAGGTAGCGGAACCGCGCTTCTCCAGGTCCACTTCGTGTGCCTGCAAATACAGCCTGTTCAGGGGCATAATGCCATTTGATAGCAGCCCGGTATCCTGGATCCCAGGTGTTGTGTTGTGTTGAATAAGACAGGTCCGCACCTAAATCCAGTTTCAGGCCTTTGGCCAGCCACACACCTGAATTGAGATAAGGCCTGATCAATGACTCCTCTGCAAACGGCAGGTAAGGGTATGGATCAAAAAACTCATCGACGTCATACGACCGGTTTTTATAATTAACACCGGCTATGGTCTGCACACGATCCGAGTGCCTGAAGGCCAATTCAGCAAAGGAGGAGAACATCGAAATACGATCATCATCATCTATAGATTCGATATGGGATTCAAATTGCCCTTGCTTGCTATAGCTTGTCTGGTTAGTGGAATAAGCAGCACCTGTTTTCAAATGTAGTTTTGTACCGATAGCATAGGCATAGGTGGCTCCCGCACCTATGATGTTGTTGCCATAATCAATGTCAAAATAATCCTTGTACTCATCGATGTCGGCGGCATCCTCGGCTTTATCAAATGTATTCTTGCTCTGACCCGCCCATGCGAAGACTTTCAAGGAATGTAAATCGCCACGCTGACGGTAGGATACCACACCATCATAATAGTTGATTTGCTCGCCACCAAAATCTGCACCCATGGCCGTCAGCAATCCGGTAAAGCTGTACCTGAAATTGAAATCAAGGATACGGTTAGTCCCCAGATCAATACCTCCGCCCAGTTCAAATCCGAGCAGTCCTGCTTTAGCGCGCCATTCAGGTTTGGCTGTTTCGTGCAAGTGCATATCGATGGCAGCACTGCTGGTGTTATTGATGCTCATCGGATTGATACCAATATAGATATCCGTGGATCCAAGTGTTTGGGCAGAAAACATATTGACGCCGCCACCATATTGTGTTGGCAGGTCTGAAAAGGTGCCGGCGTTATTAGTGTGATTGGGATTGACTATGTCCAGTCCTTCCAGCAGCCAGCTGTTAAACACCGGGGACTTACCGCGTGCAGACAATTGATTAGCCTGATCGTTTAGTAATACGATGCCGGGCTGACTATGCGCGACACGCACCGGGTCTTCAAAATTACCGGCTACCTGCAGCATGTCATCTGGAGTGATCGTGCGTATATAAGGTGTCGAACGCTGTCGCGAAGCAACGACGGTGACAGCTTGAAGATCAAACGAAGTTTTTTGCAAAAGGTGCTCTACCTGTCGTGTGGAATAGCCATCGAGGATAATGCCTGAAAGCTCATAAGGCACAAACCCGTTGGAAATGATGCCGATGGAATACCTTCCGGCTTTTTCACTTTGCCACACATATCGTCCCAGACTATCTGTTGTGCCCTGATACACAATGGAGTCTCCAATGGAAATATTGATATCAGCACCAGCAACAGGATACCTGGAAAATTCTTCCGTGACAGATCCAAGTATTCCCTGCGCAGGAGACATGACGATCCCAAGGCATACAAGATATGCCGTCAACATAATCCTAAAAAAAGAAACCCGCTCTGCAGCGGGTTTCCTGAGGATCATAATTTGTTGGTTTTTCGACTTAAGATATGCCATCGAAAAATCTTTATGGATCAGCACGAAAGATAATCGAATTTTTAATTCCAGTCGAAAAATATATTTCCCTTAAAAAAAGCTAACTGCTGACTGCTAACTGCTAGCTGCTCACTTATTTCCTATTTTTATAGCGATGTATACTTTCAACCGGCTCAAACCCTTTCTCCTCTTCTTGATAGCCCTGTGCATCAGCACCTCCATCTATAGCCAAAGATCCATCTCCTTCAAAACCGGAAACTTCCCCCTTCTCCCACCAAGACAGGATGTACGCCAAGGAAATTCTACTCAGTATCTCTTTTACCAGGCAGATCATGTCCTGACTACTAATGAGAAGGAAATACTAAAACAACAAGGCATCGAAATCCTCTATGCCCTGCATGATCATATCTATTGGGTCAGGGTCACTAAGTCATTGAATGATGAAATGGCACGCAACTTCTTTGATCTAAACCCGGCTTATAAAGTGGCCACTGACATGACGGACAGATCACAAAGCGGAAGGCTCAGGCTCTCCATTGCACCTGGAATGTCCAAAGCAATCATCGAAGCGTGGGCCATAGAGAACGAAATCACGCTGCTTGACTCCCGGGCTTATGTATATGGATTAATTGATGTACAGGCTTCGGAAAGTTCTATTGAGCGATTGATCAATACCCCATGGATTTCTTTTATCGGCAGGCTTCCGATAGACGAAGAAATCAATTACCGCGCTGATCATGGAGAGCGTGGAAGAGGATTGACGTCTCCATTGACCCGGGACCTTGATGGTGAAGGGATAACCGTTGGAATCGGTGACGGAGGCAGACTAGGGGTGCATGCAGACCTCAGTGTATCCATATTGGATCTGTCCAGTTTTGCATTTAGCTCACATGCCACACATGTTTCAGGTATCATCACGGGAGCAGGAATGATCGATCCTTTTTATGGCCATGGCCATGCACCCAAGGCAAATATTATCCTACGCAATTTTTCAGATATCCTATGGGATACTCCACAATACATCCAGGATTATGGTCTCAGCCTGACTAACAATTCCTATGGCACCAGTCTCGGTGATTGTACCTACTTCGGTGACTATGATGGCACCTCCGCCGGCCTCGATGCGATGATCACTTCGCACCCCCAGCTACTACATGTTTTCGCGGCTGCAAATTCAGGAGGCATGACCTGTTCACCCTATCCGGCTCAGTTTGCAACCCTTGCGGGAGGATATCAGCCGGCAAAGAATGTGCTCACAGTAGGAGCAGTGAACAACGCAGATGCTAACGCAGGTTTCTCCAGCAGAGGCCCGGCTGATGATGGTCGTATCAAACCGGAAATCGTGGCATACGGAGTAGACCGGTATAGCACCAATAATAACCATACCTATGGATCCGGCAACGGAACAAGCTTTTCATCACCGGGTGCAACAGGTATAGCGACGTTATTATATCAACGCTATAAGGAATTACACAATGATAGTTTGCCCGATGCTGCATTGATCAAGAATGTAATGTGTAATGCCGCAGATGATCTTGGCAATGCAGGTCCCGATTATATCTATGGTTTTGGCAGGGTCAACGGCGTGAGATCAGTAGAAATTCTCGAATCAGGTCACTACGTTTCAGTGAATGTTGATCATGGTAATACATTGACTAAAGTCATTTCCGTTCCATCAGGCGCTGCATTTGTGGATGTCATGTTGCTATGGACCGATGTTGCTTCCGCTCCATTTGAAACCGTCACACTGGTCAATGACCTCGATATCGTGGTAATCAAACCAAATGGGGATACGCTCAAGCCATGGAAAATGAACTACACGCCATCGGGTGTGAATCTGCCGGCAGGTACAGGCACTGATCATATCAATAACTATGAACAAGTCACGATACCAACACCGGTCAGTGGTGATTACACAGTGGTGATCAAGGGATACGAGGTCCCCATGGGCCCTCAGAAAGCGTGGCTCTCCTGGGATGTTTGCCTCGCGGGTATTACGATGCAAGGTCCGATTGGTGGTGAAGTGTATAAACCCGGCAATATCAATGTACCCAGTGACAGGCAATACATCAGATGGGATGCATTTGGCACCGGCTCTTCAACCTTTACAGCAGAGTATAGTACTAATGGTGGCAGCACATGGAATACCATTGCATCCGGCATTCAGGCTAACCGCCGTTACCAGGAATGGTTTCCTCCGAATAGTCCGACCGATCAATTGAAAGTAAAAGTCACCGCGACCAATGGCATGGCAGATACCTCTGATCAGCATGCAGTGATCATGGCAGCACCCGCTGGCCTGCTGGCCACAACGCCATGTAATGGTTACGTTCAGGTCAACTGGAGTGCTGTTACCGGCGCGACTTACTATAGGATATTCACCATCAGGAATGAAACACTTACAGCTATAGATACCACATCAGGTACTTCAATCATCCTTGGTGATTTTCCGCATGATTCGGCTGTATGGGTCACCGTGTGCGGAGTATTTGCATCAGGTGTCAACGGGTTGAGAGCACGAGCCGTGACGATCACAGCTAATGGTGGTAACAACTGTGCATGGGATCATGACCTCCGCCTGGATTCAATAGTTGCGCTTACCTCCGGTAGAATTCAAACCTCCTCAGCACTTACCGCTAATGAGCCGATCACAATACGGATTACCAATGCCGGTACTATGAGTGCTGCAGGGTTCAGCCTGAGTTATTCCATTAATGATGTTTTTGTTTCTTCAGAAGTTTTTTCAGGAACACTCAATCCGGGATCAGGCCAGGATTTTACGTTTAGCGATTCAGCAAATCTTGCCGCAACAGATGCATACACCATTAAAGTCTGGACCTCCTATCTCTCGGATCCTTTGCACCAGAATGATACGCTGATGAAGCAGATCCATCATTTGCCTAATCCTGTCGTTAGTTTGCCCTGGTCAGAAAGTTTTGAGTCCTGCCCGGACACGATGATCATTTCAAATCTTATTGGTTTGCCAGCCCTCAATGCATGGGATGCATACCTCCAGCCAAATGCCAGGATTAGGACCTTTGCCGGGGATACATTCTGCTACGCTGGCAATAATGCCCTTACGGTGGATGCAATCAGATCCGGGACCAACAAGACCGCCGATCTTGTACTCACACTTAATATGTCTTCGTGGTCAGTTGATGAGGATGATATTCGTCTCAATCTTTATGTGATGCATCACGAATTCACGCCCGATGGCACTAACAATGAAGCCATCTGGATAAGGGGATCAGATACCAGTGATTTTGTTTTGCTGATTAATATGTCCAATGATCCCACCCTGCGCGGAAAATGGCAATACCTGGCAGGTCTCAACCTGACTGACGCGCTGACTGCTGCCGGCCAGGATTTCAGTTCCTCATTTCAATTGAAGTTTACGCATGGTGTATATGCTACCGCCGGCCAGTTGACCAGTGAAGATGGACAGACAATTGACGGACTTTCAATTCATGTAGTCCATCGGGACATTACGATCAGCGATATGCTGCATCCTGGACCACTGACTTGCGACTCAGGTATGGATACCATTAGCATCAGTATCACGAATACTTCATCACAGGATGTGACCAATACAAGGGCCTATTACCGGTTAGATGGAGGTGCGACGTATTCGACGTTAGTAGGTACTGTACCGGCAATGGGCACTATCAACGCTTTGCTCCTGCCTCCACTCGACATCCCTGCGTCGGGTATTCACCATCTGGAAGTCTGGGTCTACAGTGCCGATGATGATTTTCACTTCAATGATACCATTGCGACGCAGGTCCTTCAAACTCCTTTTGTGAATTCATTCCCCTACACT
>DATHZY010000354.1:0-8558 GCA_035458325.1 Saprospiraceae bacterium
AAGAACAGGACAGCTTTAACATCCGTGCGGATATTCATCAGCTGTTTTCTGGACAGGATCCAAAAGATAAGCCCCAACCCAATCGGAGCCAGAAGCTCCAGTCCCAGTTTATAAAGCAGGTAGAAATGAGTTTTTGTCGTGTCCTGCAGATGATTGAAGGTGCCGCCAAGCCTGCGTTCGAAATAGGAATCGAAGAATTGACTTGCAGGAGGGTAGAGGTATAATAATCCAATCAGGATCGCAGGAACTGCTGTGACAACTATCATCTGCAAACCTGCCTTTGTGAAATTTTGAGATCGATACGCTATCCAGTAAACTATCGGAGCTACGATAGGAAACAGGCCTTGTAATCCTTTACTGAAGAACGCAAGGAACGTAAATAATCCCCCGAGCCAAAACCATTTAAATAAATTTTCCCTGCAACCCCTCAAGATAAAATAGATACCAGCGAGATCCAATACACCCATCGTCAGCTCCATGAGATTGTTTTGATAGGTCCACAAGTTTAAGGGAATAATGATCCACATAAGCACAGGAATCCAATAATACTTGTTTTCCTTTCCCACCACTACCATCCATGTCCTGATCATCAGCCAGATCATCAGCAGGGCAAACACCAAACAATACCATCGTTCTACATAAATGGAATCACCAAATAACCTGAAGAAAAGGGATTGCAGGAATAAGGCCAGTGGTGGTTGCTCATGAAACGAGGCATGCAACGTTGTCGTGTATTGCATTTCCCAAAAGGTGCCAATACCATTCGCGAGGTTGTTAGCTATCGCCGCATAGAATACCCCGTCAAAAAACATCCCATCCGTGAAGATGGTATATCCATAGGCCGAAATAAAGAGCAATGTGGTAAAGAGCCCAAACGTCAACGAAATGTCTTGCCTTTTCACACACAAGTATACTCAAATTCGTGCGCCAAACGATGGTCAGGCCCGGTCCCTGTCTTACCCTCTTACTCTCTCACTCTCTTACTCTCTCACACTTGTGGTATCATTTTTGATCTTTAAGGGCGACAGCATGTTGTAAGTCCTATGAATGTATTGATCTACGGCCAGGTCTATAAGCCAAATCACCGGGAATGCCTCCTGGAAGTGCTAAAAGCCCTGGAAAAGGAGGGTATTGCCCCGTATGCTGACGAAGCGTACTGGATGCAGACAGAACCAGTGGTCCGTGATCACAAGGGGGTGACGCTATTCAAGAACTTTGAAACCAATCCCATAGACGTCGTCATGGCCTTTGGTGGGGACGGAACGGTCCTTGGCGCCATATCCCTGGTCAATGAATACCAGGTACCCGTGATGGGGATTAACCTGGGACGATTAGGGTTTTTATCCAGCATCGAAGGTAAAGTAGCAGCCCATGCTGTCAGTGAGTTGGCCAGAGGCCGGTATCGCTATGATGAAAGGAGTATGATCCGGCTCGAAACGACGGCTGACATTTTTAAAAATTCAAGAGTAGCGCTCAATGATTTTACACTCCATAAGCGGGATACCTCCAGTATGATCACCATCCATACCTATATCGATGGTGAATTGCTCAACTCATTTTGGGCCGATGGACTGATCGTTGCGACCCCGACCGGATCGACCGGATATTCGTTGAGTTGCGGAGGCCCGATTGTATTTCCGCATTCCGGCAATCTCGTTATTACGCCGGTAGCTCCACACAATCTTTCGGTTCGACCAATTGTTGTGTCTGATACAAGTGTTATTTCCTTCGAAATCGAAGGTCGTGCCGATAATTTCCTTTGTACCCTTGATTCAAGATTTGAAGCAGTCACCGCTGAAGATAAACTGACTGTGCGAAAGGCAGAAGTGGTCACACGTTTTATTCAGTTGTATGATTATTCCTTTCTCAGGACACTGCATGACAAGCTGACCTGGGGTAAAGACTCGCGCAACTGATGCCTAAGCTCCATGTACCGGTTGAATGGAAGGGAAAGGACTTCCAGGCGGATCTGTCAAACGGATATTGCCTCGCTATTCCTTTAAGCCATACACACGCCCAGCCGAATGCTTTCCATGCGCCTTTGTACGAAGCAGCGCCCCATAAGGCCGGTGATTGGATTGGTGATACACGAGAAGGCGCTCCCGTAAATTTTTTCAACCTGCGACTTAACCCTCACGGAAATGGTACCCATACAGAATGTGTCGGCCATATCACGAAGGAGCGTTATTCCGTGCATGAATCATTAGGGGACGGTTTCTGGATTGCGCAACTGGTCTCGGTGTATCCTACCCTGCGTGAGGATGGGGACAAGGTGATCGATCAACTTGAATGGGAAGAAGGGGTCGAGGCCATCATCATCAGGACCTTGCCCAATCATCCCGATAAGATGGTGCGGCATTATGGCAATACCAATCCTGTCTATCTGGATGCTGCGTTGGCGGGCAGGATGGCCGATGAAAAAGTATTACACCTCTTGCTGGACCCCCCTTCGGTAGACAGGGAAGAAGATGGAGGAGAGCTCAAGGCCCACAGGGCATTCTGGCAATATCCGGATGCGCCACGCCTGGACGCCACGATCACGGAAATGGTCTATATTGATAATGTGATACAGGATGGATTATATTTACTACAGATTCAAATACCAGCACTGGACCTGGATGCCAGTCCAAGCCGGCCGTTTATATACCCACTGAGATGAGACCCATGTATGCCCACCGATCTGAAACCTACGAGGCCTTCCTGGCTATCGAGGAGACGGCGTACAAGGAGAAAATACAATTTATAGAGGAGAACTTCTTCATGTTGCGCCAACTGGATGCAGGGGAATATTTTGATATGATGGTGCTGTATGGTGAAGCGTTGTTTGAGGCAGGAGAGTACGCCCGACAGGCTAAGCTGGCGGATCATATCGTGGAAATGAGCATAGAGCGAAACATCATCCGGCATCGCGAGCAGGATGTTTATTATGAAACGCTTTTCAAAAAAGCTGCCTCACTGCACAACCTGGAGAAGATAGACCAGGCAGTACATATCCTCAAGGAACTCGTCAAGATCAATCCGGACCACGAGAGCACAAAACTGTTCCTGATCAATTGCATCATCCGGCAGAAGAAGCCACTGGTGCGGCCCTACAGGAATGTCAGTTTGGTTTTATTGCTGTCCAGCGCTTTATTGATCGCCATTGAATTGATCCTGGTGCGTCGCTTATGGCCGTCATGGACGATGATCATAGAGATGATTCGTAATGGACTGTTTATAAGTGGCGTGATCCTGCTGATTGCAGGAGAGGTGATGGTGCGGTACAGGGCTGTGGAAGATGTATATAGTTTTTCACGGGAGACAAAGAAGAAGAAAGAGGGGCAGGAGGTGTGAATTCCACAAGGTTTAATATTAAAACCTTAATTTTACCGCATGAAAAATTTTCGGGATTATATAAGTGTCAACAAGGAAATCCTTGGCGGGCAACCCGTTTTTAAAGGCACACGAGTGCCCATTGAAACCCTTTTTAACCATCTTGAAAAAGGGATTTCGCTTAATGAGTTTTTAGCTGATTTTCCAACAGTCTCTCATGAGCAGGCTACCGCTGTATTGGATATTGCCGAAAAGATATTAACATCGGATACCCTCGATCAAATTTATGAAATTGCTTCTTGATGAGAACCTGCCTAAAAGGTTGAAAACTGATTTTACTGAACATAGTGTTTATACCGTTAGCGATCTGGGCTGGAACGGAAAAACTAATGGTGAGTTGTTAAAACTCATGACTGAACAACAATTTGAAGTACTCATTACTTTTGACAAGAACCTGCAATATCAACAAATCCTCTTTAAGTATCCTATCCCGGTTATTGTTTTAAATGCTTCAGATAACACTTACCTAACCCTTTCATCGCTCGTGCCAAAAATTAAATTGGTTTTGAGACGAGGCCCTGGTATTGGTGTTTTTGAAATTAATGACCGATAAGGCAAAATTATTGACTGTTCAACTAAACTAAACAAAACATACAGGCTACTTGCCATTAAATACTAACCTTTATAAAGATGAAAAAAATAAAAAATATACTTCCTGGTTTTGTGCTGATTTTGATTTGCACTAGTCTCTCCGCCCAGATCTATCATGTAGAGCCACCCAACTGGTGGGCCGGAATGAAAAGCCAAAACCTTCAGTTGCTCGTGCATGGTAAAGACGTGGGTGAAACAACACCTATGCTGACTTTCCCGGGTATCGTTATCCAGAAAATCAACCAGGCGGATAGCAAGAACTATCTTTTTATTGATCTCTATGTTTCTGCTACGGCCAAGCCGGGTGCCTTTTCTATCTTCTTTATGAAGGAGGGGGATACTATCTATACACAGAAGTATACACTCCTGGCACGCAAGCAGGATGCACCTATAAAAGGATTTACAGAAGCAGATGCTATTTACCTGATCACTCCGGATCGTTTTGCCAATGGCGACTATACCAATGATGTCGTGCCGCCATTGAAGGAATATAAGGTGGATCGTAAAGCCTCATTCTCGAGGCATGGCGGAGATCTCAGGGGCATGATCAATCAGTTGGACTACATCCAGAAAATGGGTTTTACGGCGATCTGGCCTACTCCGGTGCTGGAAAATGACATGGCTCGATGGTCTTATCATGGATACGCCATCACGAATCATTACAAGGTGGATCCGAGATTTGGTACTCTTGATGATTATAAAGAACTGGCCACTAAAGCCAGGCAAAAGGGACTCAAACTGGTCTTTGATGCAGTGCTCAATCATACAGGTACCGGTCACTGGTGGATGGCCGATCTACCCTTTAAGGACTGGATCAATAAGGCGGATTCATTTGAGGTGACCAACCACCGACGTACAGTCAACCAGGATATGTATGCCTCGAATTATGACAAGGATCTGTGGACCAATGGTTGGTTTGTACCCACTATGCCTGATATGAATGGCAGGAATCCATATGTGGCTACATATTTAATCCAGAATACCATCTGGTGGATTGAAACACTTCGCCTGGGTGGTCTCAGACAAGATACCTACGGATATTCGGATAAGGAATTCCTGAAAAACTGGAGTTGCCGCGTGATGGAAGAGTATCCTGATTTCAGTATGGTAGGTGAAGAGTGGAGTTATAATCCACTGATTACATCCTATTGGCAAAAAGGTAAAGTCAACCATGATGGTTATACCAGTTGCCTCAGTACCGTCATGGATTTTGCGATGCAATCAGCATTGGTTGAAGCGCTCAAGACCAAAGAACCTGCTAAATACAATGATGGCCTAAACAAGCTGTATGAAGTATTGGCCAATGATTTTGTATTTGCGGATCCAAGCAATGCCCTGGTCTTCGGAGACAATCATGATATGGACAGGATTTTTACCCAACTCGGAAAGGATGAGGCGCTGACAAAGATGGCCTTGACCTATCTGCTGACCATCAGGGGTATTCCGCAGATTTATTATGGCACAGAAATATTGATGGATAATTCGGATAGCCTCAACAATCATGGTGTGATACGCTCGGATTTTCCGGGTGGATGGAAAGAAGATACAAAAAATGCATTTATCGGTAAAGGCCTTTCACCAGGACAGGTAAGTATGCAAGCGTACCTGAAGCAATTACTCAACTGGAGGAAAAACAATCCGGTCATTGCCGAAGGGAAGACACTTCACTTTGCACCCTTCAATGGTGTCTATGTGTACTTCAGATATACCGATGACAAGATGGTCATGGTTGTGATGAATAAGAATGAGGCGGACACGGTGATTGATACAAAGCGCTTTGCGGAAATCCTGGGCAGTAAATCGAAGGCGGAAAATGTCATGACGGCTGAAGTTATCACAGGATTATCTTCCCTGAAAGTAAAAGGTAAAACAACATCGGTGTTTAATATTAACTAGGGATTCAATACCTTCTGCCTATGAAGAATGTATTAAAACTTGAAGAGCTCGGATTGCTGGCACTCTTTACAGTAGTATATTTCCATTTTTATCCAGGTACCTGGGGGTTATATCTGGGTCTTTTTTTTGCACCTGATATTTCTTTTGCCATGTACCTGGTGTCCGCCAAGGTGGGCGCTATTGCCTACAATATTCTTCACCACAAGGGCGTCATGTCCATGGTGGTTCTCGCTGGCCTTTTCCTTCAGGATGATTTAATCATCAAGATCGGATTGATCTTCCTCGCGCACAGCTCCTTTGACAGAGTGCTGGGATATGGATTGAAGTATCCGGACAGTTTCAGTCATACGCATCTGGGATGGATTGGTAAAGTGAAGAGTGAAGAGTGAAAAGTGAAAAATAATTTTAATGTAGAGACGCGATTAATCGCGTCTCTACATTAAAATTATTTTTCATCATCTCACCAGTGTTACATCGCCTTGCAGGACGGCCTCCTGGCCATCACCAAGGATGAGACGGGCTACGTACACAAAGACTCCTGGATTCATAGGTTTGCCATCTTTGGTGCCGTCCCAGCCATCAAATGAATTGAGGGCGACTTCGGTTTTGGCATAGACCATGTTGCCCCAGCGGTCGAAGATCATAAGGTCCTTGACGTAGGTGTTTTCCAGTTTGCTGGAGATGGTCCAGAAGTCATTGATGCCATCATTGTTTGGCGAAAATACATTAGGGGCATAGACCTGGTCCAGCGTATTGCTGTCAATGGTGACCAGGATGGTCGTTTGCAGATGGTAGATACAACTATCGGCATCTGTGATTTGTATCAGATAGGTAGTGGTCTGATCTGGAAATGCAAGAGTGGCAGGACATGCAGGACATGCTAAACTATCGGCTGGTGTCCATTGGAAGCTGAGTCCGGGTTCTGTGACATCACCTTCGATGGTGATCAGGACACTTTCCCCGGGATGTATCGTGTATAAGTTCTGAACATTAAAGGTCAAAGATGGTGGCGCGACAATTGAAAAGGTATCTGTCAGTACACAACCATTTGCATCTGTGATCATGACCGTATAATCTCCCGGGTCCAGATCTGTCACGATCGTATCTCCGGGAAGTCCATTCGACCACATAATATTAAATGGTCCTGCGCCGGAAATATCCAGGGTAATAGACCCCAGCGTTGAGCAGTTCCAGTCAATGGTGGATTGCACCACTATCGCTTCAGTCACGGTCACAAAGACATCGAAGACCGTATCGCAAAGGGTGACCGGATCGGTATGTACAAAAGTGTATTGTCCGGCTGCCGAGATCCATTGACCGTCTACTAATATTGAATCGCCTGGGCATAGTTGTTCCTGCAAGATTACAAATACACCTTGGCACACGGATTCCAGCAGGAAATTGAAAAGGACAGATCCACACACGGTATCCGCGAATGAATCAAGACCGTACACCAAAGCTAATCCCGGTGGCAGAATGGTACTATCAATGGATACAATGTAATTGGCGGTTGGATAGATACCACTGACTGCTCCATTGGCATCTGTGATATCTGTATAGGGCGACACACTGATCTGACGATCCATCACGATGGTGATTCCTTCAATCACGGTATCCATCGGAGATACGATTCCGTTGTGATCCACATCCACCCATACCACAACATTGATTTCAAGACTGTCGGGGGCGAGGATCATGACCTGAAATGTTGAATCACATCCTCCGACACTACTCATGTGCATCACATAGGTTCCCGTATCTGACCAGGTACTGTCTCCAACGGTGAGAAGCTCGCCTGGACAAAGTTCAAAGAGCTGGTCTGGTCCGGTCACGGTACAATTATTCATCAGCAACAAAGACACTACAACAGAATCATCACAGGTTGCTATCAAGGTGTTGACGCTATCAATCACTACTTTCCATTGGGAGGAAAGTAATGTGCGATCGATCAAGGCAAGGTAGCCTGCGGCAGGATAGTCCTCAAATACAAATTGGCCACCTGGTACTGTCTCAGTTTTTCCTTCATGGAGCCCATCATCGGAAATGATTTGTACAGGAATGCCCGGAAGTAACACATCCCCTCCACTGATCGTGCCATCGCCATCCTGATCAAGCCATGTCTCCACGGTGATACTGCCGACGCCTGTATACAACACGACATCCAATGGATCAGAAGTGGCGATACAACCATTATTGGTCGTCACCTCGATTGTGTAGCTTCCATCATCCGTGATTACAAAATCTGCAGGCCAGGTAGTGCCACTCAGGAAGACATTTCCATCCTGATAGATCGTATACGATGACACATCGGTCAAAAGAGGCAGACATACATTCAAAGGATCACATTCAATAAAACATCCACCGGGTAGCTGATCAACAGGAGCAGAAGGATTGATAAAAATGGTATTGCTGGTGGCGCTGCATCCATTGGGATTGATTGCCGTGACCAGATAGGCGCCGGCTTGTTCAGCACTGATAGATATGCCCGTCTGTCCGTCTGACCACTCATAGGTGACTCCGGCTTCCGGATTCATCACCTGTAGTACGTTTGGATTAAAACTGCAACCGGACCCACTTATCAGGCTGATCAGCGGAACATTTGGTAAACTATAAATCTCCACGACGATCAAGGAGCTATCGGAGATGCAGCCACTCATGAGATCGGTCGTTGTCACGGTATATTCATTCAAGCCCGGGTT
>DATHZY010000355.1:0-2005 GCA_035458325.1 Saprospiraceae bacterium
CAATTGATATCGTTGAGGCCGATAATATCAACGCTATCTCGCTTGAGACCTACAATGTGATTGTCCTGACCGATGGATTTTATTCCATGGGTACCGGGGCCATGGATAAGATAAGTGAATGGGTTTCTTCAGGTGGCAGACTGGTGGCCATAGGTTCAGCTATCAACAGGCTATCGGGCAAGGCCGGATTTGGAATTGAATCCCTCGGTAATCCTGAGCCCGACACATCTGACAAAGAACCACCGGTTCACCGACCCGAACCCTATGCAGGAAGTGAGCGAAGTTCGATGGCTGAAGATATCCCCGGTAGTATTTTCCAGACCACCCTGGATACCACCCATCCGCTTTGTTTCGGGCTCGGAGAATCCTACTGGACCATGAAGTCTACGACCAGCAACTACAAATGGCTCAAGGAAGGAGGCAATGCCATCTACCTCGATGATTCGCCCCGGTATTATGGATTTGCCGGCTATAAAGCCCTGGAGAAAACAAAGAACACCCTCATCGCCGGACAGGAGGACATCGGAAGTGGCTCCGTGGTCTACTTTGTCGATAATCCGATGTTTCGGTCATTCTGGAACAGTGGCAAAGTGCTTTTTTCGAATGCCCTGTTTTTCTAGGAAAGCAATGCGTCCGTCCATATTTTCAAAATAATTTAGGTTGATCAGGTCATTATCTTTATTTTGACCCGCTGGAGTGCGTAAATATCCAGGATAAGGCCATTTGGGCCTTCTCTTTTTTAGGGAGCATAGATGCATGGACAGGTAGTAGCATTCCAACCGCGAAATCACTTTTAACGAAAACCACTTATTTCTGATCATGACAAAGAAACATCCGATTAAAATTGTACTTGCAGCTCTTGCAGTCTTATGGTTACCTCTCACTGCAGTAAGCCAGGCCACTGCCCCGATTGAAAAAGGTCTTGATGAGCGGATCAATGAATGGTTTGCCCCGATTGCGGAGGCCTGGGGAAGCGTGATATTTTATCCTATAAAGTTTACGGATGCCGTGTCTGTACCGTTTGTAGTCATCCTGCTGGTGGGTGGAGCCTTGTTTTTTACCCTTTATTTTTCATTCGTCAACCTTCGCAAATTTGGTTTGGCGATCAGAGTCGTCAGGGGTAAGTATGATTCATTAGATAGCAATGCGCCTTCTGTTCATGCTGATGAACTGTTAGTTACCCCAGGTGGAGATATTCATGGTACTATCCGCGATGAATCCCATCATGGTGAGGTTAACCATTTCCAGGCTCTTGCTACTGCTGTATCAGGCACAGTAGGCCTTGGTAACATAGCTGGCGTTGCAGTTGCAGTGAGTCTTGGTGGCCCTGGAGCAACCTTCTGGATGATCATCTGTGGTCTGCTGGGAATGTCCTCAAAGTTTGTTGAATGCACACTTGGGGTAAAGTACCGTGATATTGATGCCAATGGCACAGTACATGGTGGCCCCATGTATTACCTGAGCAAGGGCCTGAAGGAAATGAATATGGGTGGATTTGGGAAAATTATGGCCGTCTTATTTGCTATTTTTTGTGTAGGTGGTTCTTTTGGTGGCGGTAATGCCTTTCAGGCGAATCAAGCGACGGCGCAGATCTTAGAGATGACAGGTCTGCAAGGTGGTTCAGCCGGCTTTATTATTGGCGTACTCATGGCATTGCTTGTAGGCGTGGTCATCATTGGGGGAATTAAGCGTATTGCGAATGTGACCGAAAAGCTGGTGCCGTTTATGGCGCTGCTCTATATCGTAGCATCGATCATCATTTTACTGATGCATTTCAGTATACTGGACGATGCCATTTCTTTAATATTCCATTCTGCTTTTTCTCCCAGTGCGGCAGTAGGTGGCTTTTTTGGGGTACTTATTCAAGGTTTCAGGAGGGCTGTTTTTTCAAATGAAGCAGGGACGGGATCTGCATCCATCGCGCACTCCGCTGTAAAAACAAAATATCCCGCTTCAGAGGGATTAGTATCCTTACTGGAGCCATTTATTGATACGGTGGTGATCT
>DATHZY010000356.1:0-3379 GCA_035458325.1 Saprospiraceae bacterium
TATTCCTCGAAAAACAAAAAATAACCGGCTCCACCGAAAGCATCTGGTGGGCAGAAACTCTGTTAAAACAATGTTCCAATGCCGCATTTGAGCTAACCACCCTCACCGGATGGATACAGGAAGTGGAACAACATCCAAAGCTGATGGAAATCTTCAAGGTGCCTGCGCATATACCTTCGTTGAATGACCTGATGAACATGACAGAGGCCCTGTTGCCTAGATTTGAAAAAACGGTCATCGAAGAGAACGGACCTGAAGAAAAGGAATGGATGATAGCCCTGGAGTCCCGCATTCGTAACGCGAGGTTAATGGCGTCCGAGATGATTGAATCTATTGGTGTATTAGTAAGACAATGTATTGAATTCGCGGATTATCAATATGACTTCCTCTTCGATCCGTCGCAGCATTTCTTTTCCATCGGTTACAATGTAGAGGATCATCGCCGTGATCCGGGATGTTATGACCTCCTCGGTTCAGAAGCAAGATTAGGCGTCTATGTGGCCATAGCGCAGGGTAAAATCCCGCAGGAAAGTTGGTTTGCCCTGGGCAGACAACTTACCAACACCGGCAAGGATCCTGTATTGATTTCATGGAGTGGCTCCATGTTTGAATACCTCATGCCGCTGCTGATCGCGCCCGTGTATGAATCAACCTTACTGGATCAAACCCATAAGGGAGCGGTCAGGAGACAGATTGAATATGGCCAGCGCAGAGGCCTGCCATGGGGACTATCAGAATCTTGCTTCAGCATGGTGCATGCCAATATGGATTATATGTACAGGGCATTTGGTGTTCCGGGATTGGGACTCAAGCGAGGATTGGCAGATGATTACGTAGTGGCACCCTATGCAACCATCATGGCGTTGATGATCGAACCTGATGAAGCGTATGAAAATCTCCAGGCCATGTCATCGCAGGGTTTTGAAGGTAAGTGGGGTTTCTATGAAGCGATTGACTACACGGCCTCCCGACTGCAACGAGGCCAGACTGAAAGTGTGGTGAAAGCATTTATGGCGCATCACCATGGAATGAGTTTATTATCGCTGGCCTATCTGCTGCGTGACCAACCTATGCAAAAGCGTTTCCAGGCGGATCTGCAGTTTCAAACATCGCTGTTGTTACTCCAGGAAAAAATCCCACAGGTCACTACTTATTTCTCACCCATAGTGGATGTTGCTGACCTCCCGTCAGAACCAGTCAACACAGACCTGAGTATCATCCCCACAGCCAATACGCTTTTACCTGAAGTACAGCTATTGTCCAATGGACGGTACCATGTGATGGTGACCAATGCAGGTGGAGGATACAGCCGATGGAAAGACACTGCCGTCACCCGATGGCGTGAAGATGGCACATGTGACAACTGGGGTAGCTTCTGTTTTATCCGTGATCTCGAGACGGGAGAGTTCTGGTCTTCCGGACATCAGCCTACGGCCAAACAAGCTGACCATTATGAAGTTATTTATTCGCAGGGGCGTGCGGAAATCAAGCGAAGAGATCACAATATTGATGTACATACGGAGATCATCGTATCACCGGAGGATGATGTTGAATTAAGGCGTCTGCATATCACTAACCGGTCGCGAAAGAAGAGACTGATCGAGTTTACCAGCTACGCTGAAGTGGTTTTAAATGCAGGCATTGCGGATATGTTACACCCCGCGTTCAGCAACCTGTTTGTTCAGACCGAAATCAACGCACCACGCCATTCGATCATGTGTACACGAAGGCCACGTGCTGTCGAAGAACATCCCTTGTGGATGTTTCACCTGATGAAAGTGCATGGTGCGGATGTACAAGAGGTGAGTTTTGAAACGAGCAGGGATCATTTTATCGGACGGGGAAACACGATCAGTGAACCGAAGTCCATGATGCAAAAACAAGGGCTTTCCGGAAACGAAGGCTCTGTCTTAGATCCTATTGTGTCTATACAATACCGGGTCACGCTCAAGCCCTATGAAACCATCACGTTAGATATGGTCTATGGCATAGGTGGAACACAAGAGGAGGGGCAACGACTGGTTGAAAAATACCAGGATAAGCATATGATTGATCGTGCTTTCGAACTGGCATGGACACACAGCCAGGTGGTGCTCCGACAGATCAATGCCACAGCTGCAGAAGCGTTATTGTATTGCAGAATGGCCGGCTCGATCATTTATGCAAATGCATCTTTCCGCGCAGATCCGGGTATCATCCTGAAGAATCACCGGGAACAATCCGGATTGTGGAGTCACTCGATATCAGGAGATTTTCCGATTGTGCTGTTGCAGATCGAAGACAACACCAACATTGAGCTCGTGGAGCAGATGGTCAAGGCGCATGCTTTCTGGCGGCAGAAAGGTCTCATCGTGGATCTGGTGATCTGGAATGAAGATCATGGTGGCTACAGGCAGGTGTTGCAAAATCAGATCCTGTCCCTCATCGCGCCTACCAATGTGGCAGAAGAACAAAACAGGCCCGGCAGTATTTTCGTGAGGTCTGCAGACCAATTGTCCAATGAAGACCGTATCCTGTTTCAAACTGTTGCCCGGGTGATCATTTCTGATAAACTCGGGACTCTCGAAGGGCAACTCAACCGACGCAAAAAATTAAAACCTATTCTTCCCAATTTTGTCGCGCAGAAATCTTTTCCTGTTATCGAATCGCCAATAGAAACACGGGAAGATCTTTTGTTTTATAATGGCATCGGCGGATTTTCGCAAAACGGAAAAGAATATGTCATCACGACGAAGCCGGATCAGGTAACACCGGCTCCATGGTCAAACGTGATCGCTAATCCACAGTTTGGAACCGTCATCTCCGAAAGCGGACAATCCTACACCTGGTTTCAAAATGCACATGAACAACGATTGACGCCTTGGCATAATGATCCGGTCACGGACCTGGGCGGTGAGCATTTCTATATCCGGGATGAAGAAACCGGTCGGTTCTGGTCACCTGCTCCGCTGCCGGCCAGAGGGAAGACACCATATATCACACGACATGGATTTGGGTACAGTGTGTTTGAACACCTTGAAGACGGTATCCTCACGACCATGCGGGTCTTTACAGATGCAGAAAAACCGATTAAATATTCGGCTATCACAATCGAAAACAAATCCGGAAGGCCGCGTCACCTTTCAGCAACGGGTTATGTGGAATGGGTGCTGGGAGATTTGCAGCATAAGACAAAAATGCATGTCACTACTGAAGTTGATTTAAATAGTGATGCCATTGTCGCTTCAAATTCATATTCAACAGAATTTGGTCGCCTGCTGGCATTCTTTGATGTCAATGATCCAGGACGAACCCTCACTACTGACCGGGAAGAATTTCTCGGCAGGAATGGCTCAGCTAAAAATCCTGAGGCACTTCGAAAATCAAAACTTTCCGGAAA
>DATHZY010000357.1:0-9255 GCA_035458325.1 Saprospiraceae bacterium
AGCCGCGGAAACGATCAACTTCCTGCATCAGGGTCTCATTGATCTCTTCTGCCGAAATAGCCTTATCTGCGCCTTGAAGTATTGGCAAGAGGTGGCTGTCATCAAAATACTGCTCGAGTTCGTTGACGATATCGGTCAGTCCATCGGTGCAGGCAAACAAGGTGCCGGGATGGGTCAGCTTGACTTCGCCCATGTGAATTTCAGGTAATGTTTCAAACGCCCCGATGATGGTACATCCGCTTTCAAGTCTGGTGATGGTTCCATTTTGAATCAGGAATGGAGGAAAGTGCCCGGCGTTGATATACTGGAGGGTGTTGGTGCGTAGATTGAGCTCGCCAATAAAGAGGGTGATAAACCTGTCGCTTCGGGTGATCCTGTAGACCGCTTCGTTGAGTGCGAATACAAATGTTTCAAGATCCCGGTACTGGTAGATCAGGCTCTGCAGGATGGCTTGAAAGTTTGCCATGAGGATGGCGGCAGACACTCCTTTTCCACTGATATCCGCGATACAAAAGGTAAGTCGGCGCTCATCATACTGGATGAAATCAAAATAGTCACCCCCTACCGTAAAGTGTGGTTTATACACCGTGGCCATTTCGAAATACTTACTCTTGGGCAGGTGGTCCGGGATCAGCATTTTCTGGACGCTGCTGGCCAGTTCCATATCCCTCGCATAGCGTTCCTGCTCGATCTGTTTTTTAAACAGCCGCTTGTTTTCGATCGCTACAGCGATGATATTGGTAAAGGTGGTGATAAACTGTATCCGGGTATACTCGTCAGCATCTGACCGAACTCCTCCAACGAGGGCAAAGGAAATCGGGTTTTTCTTGTGGTATACCGGTATGACCAGATCAAATCCCTGGAGTGGTTCAGGATCTGCGTCTGTAATCCGTTGTGTCTTGGTGTAGCGCTTTAAGATGGGTCCCAGGTCATTTCGGGAGGCGAGTTGATCTGCCTGGAGGTGGGTGGCGCACTCCCATTCGTCGTCCTGTTTGAAAAACAAAGCCATGCGCTTGATCCCCATCTCCCAGCCGATAAAGGACTTGTACATGCTGTAGAGTTCCGGGGCGGCTACATTATCATTGATGGCCTGCGTGATCGTCAGCAGGCTGTTGATTTGTAGCTGTTTAAGGCTGAGCTCTTGCTGTAGTTTTTCAATACTGAGCTGCCCGGTGTCATTCATAGGATAGTGTTCATAAAATCCATTGGCAAGGTAATTCAATTTTTGTGAATGATTGAGGCTTGAACGATGTGCGGAGCTGGTCTATTTCCCGGGTCAACGTATTTTTTTATCCTCACCACTTAGTCTCTTTATGTTATAAATAAGGTGAAATGTCGCTCGTTCGTCATAAGTCAGAGCCAATAATCGTTTATATACCTATGTTTGCAAATCCAAACCAGGTATAATCTTGCTCACGTTCGACCGATATATCATCCGCAAATACCTGAGTACCTTTTTCTTTACAGCCCTGCTTTTTTCGATTATCGCCATCACGATCAACTTCAGTGAGCACATCGAAAAGTTTGTAGATAAGCCGGTCACCAAAAAGGAAATCCTGTTTGATTACTACCTCAACTTTATCCCGTATATCAACGGATTGCTGTGGCCTATTTTTTCCCTGATCGCCGTTATCTTTTTTACGTCCCGCCTGGCGCGCAATACGGAGATTGTCGCCTTTCTCAATGCCGGCATGAGTTATGGCCGGTTTTTGCGTCCTTATCTTTTTACTTCATTCTTCCTGGCTGGTTTGTACCTGCTCGGTAATCATATCTTTTTCCCGAAAGGAAACAAGACCATGATGACCTTTGAAAACAAATATGTCTTTCCAGGCAACTTCAGGGTCAAGAGCACCAACATCCATTTGTTTATAGGCCCTGAATCCAAGGTCTATATTTCCAATTATCTGACCAATGACAGCAGCGGCACCGGCTTTCGTCTGGAGCAATATGATGACCTGAAACTGACCTTCCTGCTCGAAGCGAAGAATTTTGAATACCTGTCCGCAGAAAAAAAATGGAGACTGCGTGATTATGAAACCCGTCGCTGGGTGGATGGAAATGAAATATACTTTTCAGGTAAGGGCATGAATCTGGACACGGCGATTGCGCTTTATCCGTCCGATTTTGTGTATTATACGAACGACAAGGAAATGATGACTTCGGCGGAGTTGCTGCGTTTTATCCAATATGAACAGGAACGTGGGATTGGTTTTTCACGGATCATGAAATCAGAATATCACCGTCGTTGGGCAGAGCCTTTCACCATAGTCATCCTGACGATTATAGGGGCTTCTATTTCCTCCCGTAAATTAAGGGGAGGTATGGGCCTTAACCTGGCCCTCGGTGTTTGGATCGGAGCCATGTTTGTTTTCCTGAGCAAATTTGCCCTTACCTTCTCCACCAACCTGCACATGAACCCAATGCTGGCCATGTGGCTGCCCAATCTCGTGTTCGGAAGCCTGGCTTTTTACCTCACCCGAAAGGCTCAGAAATAAGGTCAACTTAGTTGTGCCCCCACCTGTTTACTTTTGCTCTAGCCTCAGGACCCGTCGTACATGGTTAATCAATGGACTCTCAAGTTGCTTTTAATACCTCTCGCCATTCTGTATGGTTTAGGTGTTGCTATCCGAAATGGACTTTTTTCCATCGGCTTGCTTCGTGGGGTGACGTTTAGTCTGCCGGTCATCAGTGTTGGAAACCTTACGGTAGGCGGAACAGGAAAAACACCTCATACAGAATATCTGATCAGGCTGTTGCACGAATATCTTCCACTGGCTGTTGTGAGCCGGGGATATAAAAGAAAAACAACCGGTTACCTGGAGGTCATCCCTGGTCATGATGCATCTCAGACCGGAGATGAGCCGCTGCAGTTTAAACGCAAATTTCCTCATGTCGCTGTGGCTGTGGCCGAGAACCGCAGCTTCGCCATTCCCCAGGTGATTCGTGATCATCCTGTTACCAAGGTGGTACTCCTTGATGATGGTTATCAACATCGCGAGGTCAATCCTGGTCTCAACATTTTACTTACTGAATACAACCGGCTGTACACTAAAGATTGGCTGCTGCCGGTTGGCCGGTTGAGAGAATGGCGGGGAGGAGCAAAACGGGCGGATGCCATCGTGGTCACTAAGTGCCCGGACACATTGTCTATTGCGGAAATCGAAGCGATCACTACTGATGTCAGGAAACGGGAGGATCAAAAGGTGTTCTTTAGCCGCTATCGCTATGGGTTGCCTTATAAGATGTATGGTTCAGGTGAGCGCCTTGCCCTTCATAAAGATCTCGATGTGCTGTTGGTGGTAGCTATCGCAGGAACAGAATATCTGCTTGAATATGTTGAATCCCAGTGTGCCGATGTACACATGGTGGCATACAATGACCATCACCCGTTTTCCAATTTTGATGTGGGCGACATAGAACGTCACTTCAAGGCCATGCCCGAAGGTCGAGAGCGCATTATCCTGACCACCGAAAAAGATGCGATGCGGCTGGATAGTCATCGTGATTTACTGCGCAGTTTGTCGATGCCTGTCTATATCCTTCCTGTAGCCGTCCAGTTTGTTGATGAAGATCCCGAAGCCTTTGACCGGTACATTAAGGAATGGCTTCTTAACTTTAAGCGGTAATGAAAACCTCATCGACCACGTCACATATTATCACTACTTTGCTTCTGTTCTGTATTGGCGGGCATCTGACGGCACAAAACATCCTGACGGAAATGGATCACGATGCGCATCAGCTGTATGACCGGATGATGATTTTAACTGGTGGTGGCGATTCATCTTTGCATTCGGCCATACAACCATACTGGAGACACGACCTGGTCATCCTTGCGGATTCGTTTTTAAACTATCAAAAGGATAAGATCTCCGCGCATCAGGCACAATCGATTTATGATCAGAACAATGAATTTATAAATCCGGATTCTTATTTGTTTGTTCATCGCACTGATTCCAGTGTCTCCTATTCAACCACTGCAGATGTTTCTTCAACAGGCTTTCGCCGCAGCAAACATCCCTTATGGAAAACATTCTATAAGACTCCTGCTCATTTTTATGAAGTAGATGTAAAAGATTTTTATCTCCGGGTCAATCCCATGCTTCATGTGGCAGCGGGCAGTGAAACAGAAGAGGGGGTAGCGTCGTATTATAACCAGCGTGGCCTGAGCCTGCGGGGTGGTGTTGGAGAAAATGTTTTTTTTCAAACCAGTTTTTACGATTCACAAGTGCGGTATCCTAACTACATCAACCAATACACGGACAGCGTGGGTGTGGTCCCCGGGGCTGCGTTATATAAAGATTTCAACAGTAGTCTCTTTGATGTGGCCGGTGCAAAGGATTTTCTCTTAGCCAATGCCTATGTGGGTGTCAACCTGGGAAAATATATCGGGTTTCAACTTGGACATAACCAGTTCTTTATTGGTGAAGGGATAAGGTCATTATTCCTGTCGGATTTCTCAACACCTTATTTTTCACTCAAGATCAATACGCGGATCTGGAAAATTCACTACCAGAATATTTTCGCGGAGATATCCGCCGATAACTTTATGTCGGTATCGGGCTTTTCGGAAGCGGTACCTAAAAAATACATGGCTGCCCACTACCTGAGTTTTAAGCCCAATAAAACCTTTAGCCTCGGCCTCTTCGAAACCGTCATTTTTGACCGGCCGGGAAATCAGTTTGAATTGCAATATCTCAACCCTATTATTCTATACCGTACCGTTGAGGGTTGGATCGGAAGTCCGGATAATGTAATCCTTGGTTTGAGTTCACGACTGGATATTAAAAAGACTGCTTCGTTCTATGGCCAGTTTGTGCTCGATGATATTTCGCTGGACAATATTCTGGATGGGCACCTGGATTGGTGGGGTAACAAATTCGGATACCAGCTGGGCGCGAAATATATTAATGTGTTGGGTATCGATTTTCTTGATGCACAAGTCGAATGGAACCAGGTCCGGCCATATACCTACTCCCACTACGACTCCCAAGCCAACTATTCCAACTATAAACAAACCATGGCCCATCCGCTAGGTGGAAATTTTGATGAATGGATTTTTTCGGTCAGGTATCAGGTGACAAAACGACTGTTGCTGCAAAGTAAACTCCATCTGATGTATACCGGCGAAGACATCGACAGCATTTCCTATGGTAGCAATGTGATCATTCCTAACACCCGGCGGCCCGGAGACTATGGCCACTACATCGGACAAGGGATTGAAACGAATATTACTTTCTGGAGTACCTCTGTGCAGTACGAACTCAGTCCTGGTGTCATGATAGATGCCCGGTATTTGTACCGAAACAAAACAAGTGCAATGCCGGTGCGTAACCTTAAGACCAATTTATTTCAACTAGGTGTACGGTACAACATGGCTTACCGGGAAGACGTGTTTTAATCGTCCAAATAATTTATTATCACATATCTGACGGATCGGTTATTTTGTACCCATGAAGGGGAGTTGGTTTCTGGTCATCTTGGTCGCCTTATTTACCGGGCTGGTTGCCTACCGGGCCATCGTGGTTCCGATGACGCATGACGAAGCCAGCACGTGGCTCAATTTCCGGCATTATAATCTTTGGTCCTGCATTTCAAATTACTATTGCTGGCAGAGTGCTAACAATCATTGGCTCAATACCCTTTTGATGCAATGGTCGGCAGGCATTTTAGGAGAAGGTGTTTTTGGTTTGCGATTGCCTAATGTCATAGCTGGTTCATTATATTTCATTGCCGCTGCATTAATTGTAGCCCGGTACATACATTCTTCCTGGCTACAGATCGCAGGATTTTTATTGCTCTGTGTGCATGTTTATCTGTTAGATTTCTTTTCACTTTGCCGGGGTTATGGATTGGCCTCCTCTGGTGTGATCTGGGGAACCTACACCATCCTGCGATATAGTGAACGTTTTCAGTTTCGCTGGTTGGTGGCTTGTGTTTTGATTCTATTTCTTTCGGTTCTGGGTAACTTTACGGCCATTCTTTCCTTCCTGTCGATGGGTCTGGTTTGGTTTGCCATGGTCATCATCAAAAAGCGATATTCACTTTTGATACATCATGGATCTGTATGGGTGCTGGTTTCCGGTTTACTCGCGATGCTTCTTGCATACCCTTTCAGGATTTTTAGAAGTCAGGGTGAATTGGAATGGGGATCAAAAAACCTATGGACCCTCAGTACGGATCTTGCGAGCAACCTCATATATGGTTTTCAATACGGCGTGGATAATAGTGCTGCTTTGTTGGTGTATTCATTTCTAATTCTACTCTGTCTTATTGGTTTGTTTGCTTTGAAGACCACATCGTGGAATGAGCAAAAGGCCGTATTGCTCACCATAGGTCTTTTGATTATTAATCTTCTTGTTATTTTCCTATATCATCAAGTCACCGGATCGTCTATGCCGATTGGAAGAAAATCGGTTTATCTGATCCCGTTTCTTTTCGCGCCGCTTGCTTTGGCTTTGGGGTTTGTAAAACAAAAAACGGCCAGCCTTTTATTGGGTGTTTTTATTTCCGGATTATTGCTTATCCATTCTTTCCATCCGCAATCCTGGGGCGCTGTGCGCGAGTGGTATTATGATGCATATTATCCGGAGCTGTTTTCCACGATCATGCCAACACAACCCGCCGGTGACAGTATCCGGATTAATTCGTCGTGGATCTTTTATCCTGCACTTGCCTATTACCATCAAGCAGTGGGTTTTCCTTTTTCCGGTTTGGCATACCAGCGACCCATCGTGATTGATCCGACATTAGACTATTATTTTATCGAGACTACGGATAGCACAGGGATGCGTGCTCTTGGATTTGTTTTGGAGAAAAAAATCGGTCCGTATTTGCTTTTAAAGAAGATGCCGCCGGATGGCGAAAAATAGCAGCTTTATTACGTTACTAACATTTCTGCGGGCGATATAAATATGATGCTAGTATGGTGTACAAATACCCCATGCTCGTACATGGCTATGCTGAATGCCTATCTTCACACTTGTATGAAAGCAAAAAAATCCTTTGGCCAGCACTTCCTCACACAGGATTCCATCGCTGAACGTCTTGCGTCCGCGCTTCAAACGGAGGGGTGTGGCGCTATCGTGGAGGTCGGTCCGGGCAAGGGTGTTTTAACAAAATTCCTGCTCAAGCAACCCCTGCCGGTTGTGGCGGTTGAGTTGGATCGCGATATGATTCCTATTCTTGAAAAAGAATTTTCTGGTACCTCGTTGCGCATTGTGCAGGCGGATATCCTACGTGTCCGGTTTGATGATATACTACCGGCAGATATAAGCTTTGTCATCGCTGGTAATTTTCCATATAATATTTCAAGCCAGATTGTTTTCCTGGGTCTGCAGCTGCGCCAGCGTGTCCCGTTTATGGCAGGAATGTTTCAGAAGGAAATGGCTGAGCGCATATGCTCCGTGCCGGGCAGCAAGGCCTTTGGAGTTATTTCTGTCCTGGTTCAGGCTTATTATACCACCTCGCTTTTGTTCACTGTCAAGCCGGGTTCATTTTCCCCGCCACCCAAAGTGCAAAGCGCGGTGATTTCATTGACACGTTATCGGAATGAAATTGATGGTGTGCCCTATAATGTATTGAGACAGGTGGTCAAGATGGCCTTTAGCCAACGCAGGAAAAAAATTCGCAATACCCTGAAATCCCTGATACCCGAAGAGACCTTGAAGGATTTAGCTCTGGTGGATCTGCGTCCCGAACAACTCACTGTGGATCAGTTTATTACGTTAGCTCGCCTGGTTGCGGCAACCCCTGTTGTTTAGGGTTTGATTATGTTGAGACTGATTGCTTATCCAACATAGTTTTCCTTGACCACCAGCGCGAAAAAGTCATCTTCCAGCTCCAGGTAGCCCTGATCGTAACAGAAATAATAGGTTTTGCCTGTACGGGTTTTGTACACATTGGTGTAATAATCAAAATTCAAGCCTGAGTCTACAAGTTTCATCCGGTGTACCCTTGCTTTTCCGTTTGGGTTAAGTCTGCATAGTATGCTACGGTTTTTCCGGATCGTGTAATTGATCCGGCGCATAAAGGTGGTGATGTCCGAGTTGAGATTGTTGTAATACGTGGCTCTGCAGTGATCGGAGCAAAATTGTTTATCCCTGCGTCCATGAATGGCTTCATCGCAAACCTTGCAATTTCTTTTTTCGGTTTCCATATCCCTGAAGTTTGATCCTATACCCTATAGTGTCTCCAGGAGGCCCAAATGTTACCATCAGGCCAAAGATTACCAGATTTTTATCCTTTCTTGTTCTTTTCGGTGCCACTTGCTGCCTTCCATGATTTGAAAGGCGTGATAGAAACTATCCATATTGGATGGCGCGGCAACTGCGCGGTACATGCCGGGTGGATGTGGGTCTGTCTTTATCTGATTTCTCAATGCTTCTGGTCGAATCTTGGTTCTCCACACTGTGGCCCAGGACATAAAGAACCGCTGTTCCGGAGTAAACCCATCAATTTTTTCTGGCCTTCCGTGTCGCTGATAATAGCGTTGCAAGGCATCATAGGCGACGCTTAATCCTCCTAGGTCTGCAATGTTTTCTCCCAGGGTAAACGTGCCATTGACAGACAGGTCTTCAAATGGAAAATATCCATCGAACTGAGTAATCAACTGGCTGGTGAGCGCCTGAAACCTATCCCGGTCCTCGGCCTTCCACCATTCGTTTAGATTCCCTTCTTTATCAAATCTGCTGCCCTGGTCATCAAAGCCATGGGTTATTTCATGCCCGATGACTGCCCCTATGCCACCGTAATTGACAGCTGCATCAGCTTCCCAGTCAAAAAAGGGTGGTTGAAGGATCGCAGCGGGAAATACAATTTCATTGAACATCGGATTGTAATACGCGTTGACCACCTGAGGTGCCATAAACCATTCGTCGCGGTCTACTTCCTTTCCTATCCTTGATTCATCTCTCTTTAGGTTCCAGTGGACGATGGACATGATATTCTGCAGATAACATCCTCCCTCTTCCTTTGTCCGGATATCAAGTGCTGAATAATCTTTCCATTTGTCCGGATAACCAATCTTGACCCTAAAGGACGCCAGTTTCTCAAGCGCATAATCCCTGGTGGATTGGCTCATCCATTCAAGTGATGAAATCCTTTTCTTAAATGCCTCAACAATATCCGAGGTCATTTCCAGGGCGAAATCCTTGGCTGCTGCTGGAAAATGTTTGGTGACAAATAGCTGGCCCAATAATTCGCCCATGTTTTGGTTGATAACCTTCACCAGCCGCTCTTGCCTTGGTCGCATTTTTT
>DATHZY010000358.1:0-2725 GCA_035458325.1 Saprospiraceae bacterium
TTATCCTCAGGATAGCAGTGAAACAAAAATGGATAAGCCTTGTTGTAGTGTCTCTTCCCCTATGTATGATGTTGGTTTTGTATCTATTTGAAAAAATAAGCGGGAAGTCCCTTTAAGAATGAAAATCAGTGACCTGATCCAAAAGCGCTTTAACAAACCCGAAAACAAAGGGGACGACTTTGGTTTTACCAACCATTTCAATGTCAATAGCAAGCGAATCATTAATAAGGACGGTTCGTTTAACGTCATTCGGGTAGGAGAGAAGAAGTCTCTTTTTCATATGTTGGTTACCATGCCCTGGCCTTCATTTGCATTAGTGGTGGTATCGTTTTATGTGGTATTTAATGTTCTCTTTGCTTGCTTGTATCTTTTGGTTGACATTAACGGTATTGGGGTTACACCAGACTACCAGGTACATAACCGTTTCCTCATCGCTTCATTTTTTAGTGCCCAGACCTTGACCACCGTGGGGTATGGTACACTTTATCCACTCACAGGTGTGATCAGTGCATTAGCAGCCACCGAAGCACTCTTCGGATTGATGAGTTTTGCCATTTTCACCGGACTGATGTACGGTCGTTTTTCAAGGCCTCCGCGCTCCATCCGTTTTTCAAAAAATATACTGCTTGCACCATACAAGCAAGGCCATGCACTGATGTTTCGGATCGCCAATGAACGGAATGTTGAACTCACAGAAATGGAAGCACGCCTGCTGATGAGTGTGGTTGTCAACGATCATGGTAAGGAAAACCGGAAGTATCAGACACTGGAGGTTGAAAATAATAAGGTTACTTATTTTCCACTCAACTGGACGATCGTGCATTACATTGATGAGCATAGCCCCTTATTCGGACTTACAGAAGCGGACTTCATTTCTTCACAGATCGAATGGCTCGTCACCATCAGAGGGTATAACATCAGTGCTGCCCAGCATGTACATGCCAAAGGCTCCTATACATTACAAGAACTTGTCTGGAATGCGAAATTTAGTATTCCCTATTATTTCCGGGAGGACGGTATCACTGTTTTTGATCTGGACAAAATTGACGAATTCCAGATAGGCTCTCCATCTGGTGTGAGTGAAAAATAAGGCTACTGCACTACCTTATTCACTTTATCTTGTAGCCTCAATCGAAGTACCCTTTATTTCCCATATTTTAAATCAAAACGCCTTCTTTTATGCAAAAGATTTTGTTCTTATTTTCCCTTTTATTGATTGGTAATCAAGCCAGTACACAAACCGAAGCCAGGCTGCTCCGTTTTCCGACGGTGTCTAAGGAGGCTATCGTGTTTTCCTATGCAGGAGATCTCTATACAGTGCCAAGGACAGGGGGCACAGCCCGTAAGCTCACTACAGATGTGGGTAACGAATTGTTCGCAAGGTTCTCTCCGGATGGCAAATTGCTGGCATTTACAGGTCAGTATGATGGCAACACGGAAGTCTATAAAATGCCAGCTGCAGGAGGAGTTCCCGTCAGGCTTACTTATTCCGCAACCCTTGGCCGTGATGACCTCGGCGATCGCATGGGCCCTAACAATATCGTGATGACCTGGAAGAATGACAATTCCGGTGTGGTCTACAGGAGTCGGAAGACTTCCTTCAATGACTTCAAGGGCCAACTCTATTTTGCCGGTGTCAATGGCGGGATGTCTACCGAAATGCCTTTTTCAGTAGGGGGCTTTTGTTCATATTCACCAGACAATTCCAAGCTGGCCATGAACCAGATCTTCCGGGAGTTCCGGACCTGGAAATATTACAAGGGCGGTATGGCGGATGATATCTACATCTATGATTTTGCTTCCGGGCAAATGGAAAATATCACCAATAATGATGCTCAGGATATCTTCCCGATGTGGTATGGGGATAAGATTTACTTCTGCAGTGATCGCGATCGTACCATGAACATCTTTGTCTATGACATACCATCAAAGCAGATCAGCAAAGTCACCAACTATACCGAGTATGATGTCAAGTTCCCTTCATTGGGCGCTGATGCTATTGTGTATGAGAATGGCGGCTTCATTTATGTTCTCGATCCAAAGACCGGCAACTCCACGAAAGTATCCATTTCCATCGCAGATGATGGAGCAATCGGCCGCAATGAGTTGGTAGATGCATCTGCATTTATTGAAGGAGGTGATTATGATCTCGGCCCTGATGGCAATCGATTGACCGTCACGGCACGCGGCGATCTCTGGACGATTCCCGCTAAGGACGGTATCACCAGGAATCTCTCCAAGACACCAGGGGTTCACGAACGCTCAGTAGCCTGGTCTCCTGATGGCAAATACCTCGCGTACATCAGTGATGCAACAGGTGAAGATGAAATCTATATCCGGACGCAGGATGGTGTCGAAGCACCGATACAACTGACTGTCAATGGGGATACCTACAAGTATTATGTAACCTGGTCACCGGATAGCAAGAAGCTGGTGTGGTCAGATAAGAAATTGAGGCTTCAGTATGTAGACATCGCATCGAAGCAAGTCACACTGGTGGATCAGGCTAAGGCCTGGGAACATGGTGGTGCTAACTGGTCACCGGATAGCAAGTGGATCGCGTACACTAAATCAGATGATGATTTCCGTAGCAAAGTATTTCTCTACAGTCTTGACAGCAAGAAATCAACCCTGGTGACGGACAACTGGTATGAAGCTTCTGGAGGTGTTTTCAGCCCGGATGGTAAGTACCTGTTCTTTGTTTCTGATCGTGACTTTAGTCCAA
>DATHZY010000359.1:0-3449 GCA_035458325.1 Saprospiraceae bacterium
GATTGGTTGTAACAATACACTAGCGCGCTTACAACTCTTCGAAAATTCAGCCAACCCATTACTCGGCTATTTTGAAGGAGAAGATGGCTATCGGAAAATTGAAGTCTCCAATGGCTTTTTATCTTCTGTACTGGGTGCTTCAGATATTTATAGTTTTTCCGGCAGCGAGCATGGATCACATTATGCATTGCTTACCGACAGCCTGCCCAGGTTATTTATTCAACACACGACCGGCAATATAGGCGTTGGCAACACCAACCCTTCGACAAGACTGGATGTCACCGGATCTGTATTTGTCAGTGACAAGCTAGGTATAGGAGCCATCAACCCCATGCACAAACTTGATGTACAAGCTGTCCAGCAAGCAGAGATCGCACGATTCAGGAATACAACAGCAGACAACGCCAATATCAGCGTGACCAACGGGGCGGGCTTAGTTGATTTCGGATTAAATAATGTGGGCGGATATGTCGGCTCAGTCACCGCAGGTGACTTTATGATTCGAACCAATTATACTGTGCGGATGTATTTCAACAGCAGTACCGGATTTGTAGGTATCAACAACAATTATCCAACGCAGTGCCTGGATGTCAATGGGAATATCACTCTTGCCGGCAACATTATCGTTGAATCGCCAACCAATGCTACGCTCCTGAACGGATGGGTCATATATGATAATGCCTTTGGGACGCCACAATACTCGAAGGATAAACAAGGAAGGGTATTGCTCAGTGGACTAGCGGAACACGCACCTGTTGCAGGAGGCCACATATTTACGCTTCCTTCGGGCTACAGGCCAGAGAAGTCTATGTACTTCCTGGTCGCCTCAGATCATCCTTCCGGATTCAGCAAGATGCTCATCAACCATACGAATGGCGAAGTATCGGTGAGCAGCACCGGAAGTAATATCACATGGGTATCCTTTGACAATATTACGTTCAGGGGAAATTGATTTATACTATACTTCCGGCCCCACCATATGCAGTGTAGTATACATAGCTGCCGATTGTTGCATCGACTATGTTGAAAAAATTTGGATTCTGTTGAATTATATGATGAGCACAAATTCTCGTGCACTTGGATACATGTTTCATTGATTACCTTTGACAAGATGGAATAGAGAAAAAGTGTAAATTCTAAACAACATTTTCGGGTGTATGCAGTTACACTAATATGGGTGTTATCCTATACCCTCCTTACGATACAGGAATATTTCTTCTGGCTGGCATCACAGGCCATTCCTGTCTGCATTATTTTAAACCAAATACAATCGAATGAATCTACCATTTACCAACAACGAAAAGTCGCTGACCCTGGGTGTTGAGATGGAAATCCAGCTTTTGGATCCAACGACACTCAGGCTCTCGCCCAAAGCCCCGGAAATCCTGAAAATAATCGAACATGATAAGCTGACGAAAGAAATGTTTCGCAGCACCTTGGAGCTGGTCACTGGCGTGTGCTCTAATGTTCACGAAGTCCACGATGATCTTGGATATACGTTAAAGGAAGTACGCGTGGCATGCAATGCGAAACATCTCCTGCTGGCTGGAACCGGCACTCATCCGATGGCTGATTACAACAACAGGATCGTGAGTGCATCTCCAAGGTATCACGAATTGCTGGATCGCAATCAATGGCTGATCCGCAGAATGGCTGTATATGGATTACACGTGCATATCGGGATGCACCATGGGGATGACTGTATCCGCTTCAATAATTTCTTCCTCCATTTTATTCCGCATATGATCGCTCTTTCTGCCAGCTCTCCATTTTGGAAAGCCAGGGATACCGGACTCGCTGCATGCCGGCCCACTACGTATGAAGCACATCCAACTTCAGGCCTTCCTATTGTCGTCGAAAACTGGAGTGAATTCAACAAGCTCTATGCCCTGCTGCTGAAAACGGGCTCCGTGCAAAGCATGAAGGATATCTGGTGGGACCTGAGGCCCAGCCCTGGTTATGGTACTCTGGAAATAAGGATATGCGATGGTCCAGCCACCATACTTGAACTGGAAAGCATCGTAGCATTCATCCATCTTCTTGCACATTGGTATGATGATCACGCGGAGGAGTTCGCTCAAAAAAACAATCTCAAACCGCTGGAATGGGTGTTGCGTGAAAATAAATGGAGAGCCATCCGGTTTGGAACGGAGGCCGAAATCGTCAGCCATGAATCATTGGAAAGAATCAAGCTCTCCGAACATATATTCTACTGGCTTGACAAAGTAAGTCCCTACACCCAAAAGCTGGGCTATGAGAAGTATGTTAAATGTATTGAAGACATCGTAACAAAGGGCAACAGCTCTGCAAGGCAACGAATTGTATTTGAAACGACAGGAGAGGTATCTGAAGTTACCGCCCATAATATAAAGGAATTCAACCTGGGGGAACCTATCTGGTCCTAGAAATCAGGTGTTCCGATATTTTAATTCATGCGTATAATGCTAAAAACACCATAGCCCTCAGGACAATAGCATCAATTGCACTATATAGGTTAGGGCTCCCGATAAAAATCCGATCAAGGCGAGCCAGGATACATTGCGGAGATACCACATGAAATTTATTTTCTCAATCCCCATCGCCGCAACACCAGCCGCTGATCCGATGATGAGCATACTGCCCCCTGTACCGGCGCTATACGCGAGGAACTGCCAGAAGTAACTATCCGTCGGATAGACTGTCATGTCATACATACCCATCGCAGCAGCCACCAGGGGTACATTATCTACAATAGCGGATAAGAACCCGATGATGATCACCACCAGGCTGATATTGCCCACATGCTGATCGAGCCACTGGGCGGTGGTCGCCAGGACTCCGGTGTGTTGTAATACACCGATAGCCAATAGTATCCCAAGGAAAAAAAGAATGCTGGGCATGTCAATTTTTCGAAGGGCATAGAGGACAGAAAACCTGTCCTTATCTCTTTCGTCCTTCCCTGAATGAATCATTTCTGTGATCACCCACATGAATCCAAGGGCGCCAAGGATACCCATATAGGGTGGGAGATGCGTGATGGATTTGAATACAGGCACAAAAATGAGGGAGAGTAATCCAATCGCAAAAACCAGATTACGGTCCCGGCCTAAAGATTGAGTATGCTCTGTCTTTGATGCAGGCATATTATCGACTTCCCCTTTAAAACGTATACTTATCAGGGCACATGGAACCACTGTACAAACTATGCTGGGGAGTATCAGATGAACCATCGTGGCCGTCGAGGTGATCTGACCTCCAATCCAGAGCATCGTGGTGGTGACGTCGCCTATAGGTGACCAGGCGCCTCCCGCATTGGCAGCAATCACGACAACCGAAACAAACAGTAACCGTGTATCACTTGCCGGAATAATCTTCCTCACGAGGGAAACCATAACAATGGTTGTGGTCAGGTTGTCAAGCACAGCCGAAAGAAAAAAAGTAATGGTCGATAGCAGCCACAGGAGCTTGCG
>DATHZY010000360.1:0-7095 GCA_035458325.1 Saprospiraceae bacterium
TTGCATGATCCGGCGCATGATGTTGATAGCGGCGTCGTGTCCGTCAAATAGAGATGCTGCCGTAACGATCCGAATGTGATGCTTAGGCTGGTATGCTGTGATAGGTTGTATCTGTTCCATGAAGGGTCACAAAATACGGAAATGTGCTCTCCTCAGGCAATCAAACCGTGAGGAGATCAAGGAATTCGTTAAGAATCATGGCGGTGGCACCCCAGATGACCTGTCCATTGACCTGGAAAGAAGGCACGTGGTTGAGGATAATGCCAGTCGAAAGGTTGATTCGGGTCTCCTTCCTTGAATCCGGTTGCAGGAAGGATGAGAGTGGAATCTCAAGGATTTCTTCGACTTCATTTTCCTGACGCATCAATTGGGGTGTTTTCCAGGAATAAGCCACGTAAGGATGGACGAGGAATTTGCTGACAGTGATATACAGTGGGCTGAGAGGCCCCAGGACATCAATTCCGGAGAGGTCGATCGCAATCTCCTCTTCTGTCTCCCGCAGAGCAGTATACATGAGATCGGGATCGGATGCTTCTTTCTTACCACCGGGAAAACCAACCTGTCCGGCATGTTTATCCTGCTGATGGGATGAGGTCCGTCGGATAAAAATCAGATGCCAGTCACCGGGGGCTTTCTCGAAAAGGGTCAGCAACACTGCCGCATCCCTGGTGGTGGCTATATCCTGAACCGGATCAACTCTCCTGACCGCATGGGCCATTCTTGAATGCGAAGAAGAACCAGGCAATGGATCATGCAACAATTTATGCTGCAATGTTTCGATCAGCTGGGGCCTTGATGTTGCAATCATGTCAGCATCAACAATTTGAAGAAAACTTAAGTTGCTATAATCGGGACAGCAATCCCTGCTACTTGTTGGATTCCTGGAGGTACTTATCCAGTGCCATCGACATCGAAGGAATACCTGGAGCAGGGGCTACAACATCAATATTGAGATGATGTTCCTCGGCAGCCTTGGCGGTAATATTTCCAAAGACGGCAATACGTGTATTGTTTTGCTTGAAATCGGGGAAGTTCTCAAACAAGGATTCAATTCCCTGTGGGGAAAAGAAGATCAGCATGTCATAGAAGATATCGCGCAGATCGGAGAGATCACTTGAAACCGATTTGTACATGACGGCGGATTCAAAATTGACTTCCTTTTGCTTGAGATAATCGATCACATCTTCCTTGCCAAGGTTAGAGCAGGGGACCAGAAACCGCGTTGTTGTCTTGTGTTTCTGGAGTGCACTTGATAGATCCTGGATAGACCGTTCACCAACAAAAACCTTTCGCTTGCGATACTGGATAAACTTCTGCAGATAATGGGCCACTGTCTCGGAGGTACAGAAGTACTTCATATCCTGGGAGACCTTGACACGCATTTCTTCGCAAAGACGGAAGAAGTGGTCAATGCTGTTTTTACTCGTCATCACCACTGCCTGGAACTCATCGGGGCGGATCCGGTATTTGCGGAATTCCTTCTCCGTGACAGGCTCGACATGATTAAAAGGTCTCCAGTCTATCTGGATTCCGTATTTCTTCTCAATGTCATAGTAGGGTGATCGTTCTGGCTTAGGCTGTGAGACTAAAATCGTCTTCACGGTGCGTTTTGGACTTGATGTGGAACTTGCTTTGATACTGTTTGTACCCATTCGACAGGTTTTAATGGATCAATCACTCACCAGAATATTTTCGAAATGGCCCACAAGGGGAGTATTTCGACGGCACAAAGATAAACAAAAAAGAGAAATAGACTATTCGATATAAGTTGACGTGCAGTCAGCACCCATCTCAGCTGCCTGGTCATATAGGCCAGCACAATGGCTATAACTCCTATGATAACCAGTGGCTTATATATGTTTTCGGGGCCAAAAATGAGTAAGACATTGATAGGCACCAGCACGAGCCCAACCATGGTATTAAAGATGCTGATATCAAACCCAAAGAGGGTCAATTCCTTTTCGTTATTGAATAACCACCGCAAATAATTGATGACTCCATGACGGGTCAGATAGACGCAGAGCACGAGGGCGATGGATGTCCACACGTTGTCCAGGATAGTTCCGGAATAATTAAAAACCCGCATGGCGTTGTAGATAAAAAGCCCAGCCTGGATGATAAACACCGTATATCCCATCATCAGGAGGATCTGCCTCATGGTATTTCGCTGATTGCGGTGATGCAGGGAACTGTAATTTTCGTTGGAGATCACCCGCCAAAGGTCCCTTACAAAGCTTCGCTCCACATTGACAATGAAAATCAGGAAAAGCAAGCTGAGCAGCATGAAAAAGATCTGAAACCCCCTGGAGGCCTTGGACTTTAAAGCAGGAATAGGAAGCTGTTTTAGGGTCTGGCTACTTGTAGCAGAATCCATTTTCGTGAGGGCTGCACCTGTCACACTATCCTTATCATCAGATCTTTCGAAGGGATTCGTACTCGTTCCTGGCAACATGGTATCCATGGAAAGTACTGCCCCTGGCAAATCCATAGTGTCCTTCAGGGCTTTGCTGGTGTCCTGACCAGAAATTGATTTAGCTCCCGGCAATCCCGGTTTTGGGAGGGTATCCGCAGGAGTCAATATGGGCCGGGGAGTAGCTGGAACTTGAGTCTTAGCCGGTCGGTATTTGAGGTCAAACGGATTCCCGGAAGTCTGGCCCAAGAGGACAGACGTAAATGCCATAATAAAAGCTATTCCCAGGATGCGGTTCATGGCCGCAAAGGTAGCCACCTCATCTCAATTCAACTACCTTCTCCAGGTTTCACTTTCAAGAATGGTCGTATCCCCGGCGACTTCCAGGCCAGCGGTGCTTCCAGATGCTTTCCAGATAGTAACCCCTGACCTGGCCAGTACTACTTCCACCCGGGCCTGAAGACTTTCATTTACTTTTCCTGTCATCTGTCCGGTGATCGGTGACCGAAGGACTGCGGTCGGGCCCCGGAAAGCCTGTAAAGACAAATGGAGATCGTTTCTTTTGAATTCCATCACCACCTTATCTTCCAGGACAATACATTTCATCCGTGAGCCATTGTAGGTAGCAAACCTGTATTCGACACCATCTGCCAATAGTACGACTATGAAGCCTGGAAAATACCTTCCGAGCCATGGGATATGCGCCACAGAAGCCATTAAGGAAGCCGGAGCAGAAAGGTTAAAATGATTGCTGTGCAACCATATCCAGCATTTAGGAAAGGAGGTGCCCCAGTCCTTTTCAATATACCCTATGCCCTTTCTCCAGTCAATTTTCCCCAGAGTGCCTTTGGTCATGCCATCCAGCCTGTGATGCAGGCTGACGATACCGTGGTAACACTGCATACTGGGCATAAAAGAATACCAACCCATAATACCCGGGCTGAAAAGGGACGAAACAAGTGGTACCGTACCAGCAAATTGAATATCACCTTTGAGTTCCGGCAAGTCGAGGGTGATCATATTCTTTGAAAAATGGTTTTGTCCAATCTGAATTTTGAGTTCCCTTGCATCCGCCGAAAACTGATCGAGGGGAAACCTGTGATAGCTGGTCACTTGTCCGACACCATCAATCAGTTGGATAAAAGCATGTCTGTCAGCGTTGTCATAAATGGCTATTCCCGGGATGACGGCAATGGCATGTTGTTCATCCGCAGAAACCAGTTTGTAATAATATCCTTCAAAGTATTTCTGCTTTGAAGGATGGCCCTGAAATACTTCAGGGTGATAAGTCTTAAATATCCATCCCGTCATTCGTCATTCATTTGGAAAACACAACACAGGAATTCTCTGCTGTGGTCAAGCGCATAAGGTAAAATAAAATTCCAGGAACAATGGCATGGTTATTCACCACGCTCTATCGGATCAGGGTCACATCACCGGTTTTGTGGACGATATCATCATCATAAAACCGGATAATGGCCCGCATGGTATAAACACCTGCATTGAGTGGCTTTCCGTTGAATGTTCCATCCCACCCTTCGGATTGATTTCCCGCCTGTACATCTTCCCTGTGCAATACCAGATTACCCCACCTGTCAAATATCTCAAATAGCTGGACGGACTTTATCCTTGGATTTTCTCCTATATAGAGGATGTCATTGACCTGATCTCCATTTGGACTGAATATGTTTGGAATCACTACCTCCATATCGCCTACCACCGTAATCTTAACCTCGTCTTCCGCCTTACAATCATTTTGATCCAGCACTTCAACAGTATAAGTGGTTGTATTCAATGGCTTAACCGTAATAGAAGCACAAAGCATACATGTATCGGCTCCTAACCAGTTGTACAGGGCAATCATTGAGCCGGAGCTGGCCGATAATTCTACTACATCACCAAACATAATTGTTTGATCCGGGCCGAGATCAACGCTCACGCCAATCGGTTCTTCCAACTGGATCATGGTGTCCGCCACACAACCCAACGTGTCTTTGACCGATAATAAAAATTGTCCGCTGCAGAGCATGGCAGATACCGTGTCCGGGGTGAACACGCCATCACCATAATCATACAACCATGTTGCATTGTAATCCGTCAGACTCACCATACCATTACATTCCCCCGGGCACAGGGGTGGTGTGATAGTAAACGCTAAATCCTCAATGGAAAGAACAGATGGAATGACACTAATCGTGTCAAACGAAAGACAACCGGTCACTTGATTTTCTATCATCAACACATAGCTTCCCGGCGCACCTGCAGTAACTATGCTGCCATCATCAGGGCCAAGAATAGTGCCACCATCAAAAGCAGACCAGCGATAATTGATGGTATTGCCGGATTCAGACTGACCTATATCCAGCATTACACTTTGCGGATCACACCTCAATATCGCGGAGTCAATGGTCATTGCTACCGGCAGACTATAAAACACAATGGGGGTTGCATTTGAAAACGAAAGACATGGATCGGTCAAATCGGGAAGACCATTTATGCCTTTATTACCAACAACGGCAGAAGCAAAATAAATCTGGCCAGGGATCATACCACCGACAAATTCAAATTCAGGGATCGGAGTCCAGTAAATGATGCCGCCTGGCAGATTTCCGTCATGGAGAATAAAGGCCAATGTATCGTCCATATCATAGACTCCTCCACCTATGTAAACAACTGATATTTCTTCATCAACACAAGCGCCTGTTTGTAAAGAAGGCATAGTGCCGGCTCCTGAAATGCAGTTACATTCCTGCAAACCAATAACTGTCTGGGAGGTACATCCATTGGCATCCGTGACTTGAAATGAATAGGGAGCACCAGCCGGTATTGACCCGGACAAATAGGTCGCGCCGCTGATCACCTGACCGTCGACAGCATAGGGGCCCTGTCCTCCCTGGATTTCAAAACTAACCGTATAATCTGCCAACGCTCCAGAACATATTTCTTCGATACCTCCGATCTCAGGGATATCAAAAAAACTAACCAGGGATTCGTCCTCCGCAAAGCATCCATTCTGGTCAAAGGAATAGTTAAATGCATACACCCCAGGCTGATCAACTGTTACCAGACTCGTTGGGTCACCAGGCAAACTAAAGACAGCAGCACCTGGTCCTGATACAAGAGTCCAATTACCCACACCAGAACCTTCAAGCGTGATTGCCTGGCCACAAACTGACAGATCAGGCCCTGCATTCAAGACAGGTGTAGCTACTGTCAGTATAGTCAGGCAAACGGTGGCTGATGAACCGCAATTATTGGAAGCCACAACACACAAGTCACCACCTGCTGTATTATTCCAGTTGATACCTATAGCATTTGTGCCTTGTCCGGATTGGATAGTGCCTCCACCTGTCAAGGTCCACTGATATGCGGTGGCATCGATTATGGAGGGAATGTCATACGTATAAATACCTGCGGCACATGGATTGACTTCTCCAGCGATCGGGCCTGGAATAACCGGTGGGCCGTCAATGAACTGATCAAACAAGACTGCAGGCAACGAACCGCAATCATTGGAGACGATTAATTGGACTTGCCCTGCACCTGACGATGGCCACATTACTTCAATTTGTGGAGTCCCCTGTCCGGAAAGAATCGTACCATCAGGAAGAGCACTCCACTGATATAGAGTTATATCTGAAACGGCCAGGGCAAAATAGGTGCTATTGCCTCCCGCACAAACCGAACCTGCCCCTGAAATCACAGGTGCATCAATCGGAGGATGGTTGACGGTGATGTTTATTGTATCCACACTTGATAAACCAGACTGAACATTTGTAACGGTTACACTATAGCTGGTATCCACACCAGGAGAAACCTGAATCAAACTATCTGTTTGTCCAGTGCTCCATAGGTATGTCAATGAAAAAGGTCCGGCGATAAATGCATCCAGCGAAATCATATCACCAACACATATTTCAAAATCGGGTCCAAGATCCACTGTCGGTACTTCATCCACAAAAACTATCACTTCATCTACAGTACTGCACCCACCGATCGTTACGGTTACGGTATAGGAAGAGGTGACAACTGGAGAGACAGTAATCTGAGGGGTAGTTTCGCCTGTGCTCCACACATACGATGTCCCTCCGGTGGCTGTGAGTACCGCATTTCCACCTGAAACTATAAACTGGTTGGGGCCAGCATCCGCAATAGGTACCGGACCAACATTCACAACTACCTGATCCGATGCTGCGCAATCAAACTCATTGGTTGCCACTACGGTATATAAAGTGGTGATTAGCGGGCTGACTGTGATCAAATCAGATGTCTGACCAGTACTCCATTCATACATGCCTGGGCCTGACAAACCGGTGGCTAATAATTCAGCTGATTCACCTTCGCAGATTTGCTGATCAGGCCCAGCTGATGTGGCAGGTATTGGATTAACTGAAACTATAGTTTCCGCAGTCACAGAACAACCCTGATCGGATACAGTAACGGAGTAAGTAGTCGTTGAAGCAGGATTAACATCAATATCCGGAGTAGTCTCTCCAGTAGACCATTCATAATCCGTGCCGCCACTTGCTGTGAGACTTACCGTTTCACCAGCACATATGGTCTGATCAACTGAAACTGTTGCGGTCAGCCCCGGGCCAACTTCCACTTCGACCGAAGCTATATCAAAGCAGTCCCCTTGTGATACTGTGACAGTATACGTAGTAGTACTTGACGGGGAAACGGTG
>DATHZY010000361.1:0-5643 GCA_035458325.1 Saprospiraceae bacterium
AGTAGCACGAACATGATGACCAGCATATTGGATTTTAAGGTCTCCCTGGATGTATGATTGAGCACAAGTCAAATCTATGCCCGGTGGCTATCGAATACCAAGAAAATCAGGGGACAATGCAAGGACAGGGGGGCGACAAAAAGAGGACAAGGCAGTAAGCAAGGGGCAAGGAGCAGGGAGCGGCTGCCTGTTATTGGTTCGGACACAAACAACAGGCATGCCGCTGGCTTGGTGTCCTCACCACCAGCGAAGGGGAGAGCCTGGCATCTGCGAGTCTGGCATCTGGCGTCTCACTCTCTCACTCTCTTACTCTCTTACACCTCTCACTCTCTTACTCTCTTACACCTCTCACACAGAAAAATACTGCTCAAGATTTGCTTCAGGATCCAGCCCGAGCCGGGACCTCAGGCGTTGCCTTGTCTTGTTGACACTATTGGGTGAGATACCCAGGAGATTGGCTGCTTCCTTGGAAGGCACCTGGAGTTTGCAGAGAGCAGCCATGCGCATCTCCGCAAGGGTGATATCGGCTGATTGTTGCCTCAGGGAATGAAAAAAGCCTGGGTATACTCTTTCAAACATATTCTTAAACGTCTCCCAATCCTCATCCGTCAGAATGGAATGCTGGGAAAGGGCGGAGATTTGCTGGTATTGCTCTTCACTCAATTCCCTTTTCATGAGTTGATCCTGGAGCGTTTCGACCAGATTGGTTTTTTCCCTTAAATGCAATGTGTACACATCAAGCTGCTCCCTCGCGACCCGGGCAGCCTGTTCAGCCTGCCGCTTCTCATCCAGAGCCTCCATTTCCCTAACTTTCAATCTTAGCTTTTGCCGGTTGAGGATCAGGTAGCCCGTAATCACAAGGAGGAGGAGGAAGGCAATAATAAAATTTCGGATCAACGCGATTCGCTTTTTCTCTTTGCTCAGTGTGATGACTTTGTTGATATTGGATTGATTATCCATCCGCATGTGAACCAGGTCGAGCCGGTTGTTATTCGCTTCCTTTTCTATGGAGTCGTGTAACGTAAGGTACTGATGCATGTAGATATTCATGCTGTCCGCCATGCCCAGATCGGAGAAGGCCTGGGTAAAGGCATATAAGGTGTTGGCGGTAAACGCAGGAGTAGAGGCATGCTGCAGTAGCCGCTGTGCTTCGCGTAACATCCCCAGGGCCTTCACCGCGTTTCCATCATGCAATTCAATCCGGGCCAACCATTGAAGTGAATTGGCTGCATTATCATTTTGACTGTATTCGAGACTCTGTTGATAATCATAGGTGAGCATGACCTTTGCCGAATCATATTGTCCAAGCTGATAATAAACATCACCCATATTGCCTGTGATGACTCCTTTCCAGTACGTATTGGTGTCGGGATCGGCTATCTTCATGGCCTGACCAAAAGCCAGGAAAGCTGAGTCTGGTTTATTGAGCTTTTCATAGGCCAGGCCAATCGTATTGAATGCATTCATTTTGTAAAACAAGGAAAGCGTATCCATGGGAGTTTCACTTGATCTATCCGTCAAGAGCAGTGCCGTCTTCGTGGCTTTGATCGAGGCCTCGTATTCCCGTGAATGATACAATACATAGCCGAGCATATACCAACCATTGGGCCCAAGGTAGAGGTTGTCCTCTCCGAGCTTTTCGGTGAGGTCAATAGCAATCATCGCATGTAATGCAGCGGATCCATAATTGAGCTGATGGGTGTATTCCGTGGCCAGCGTGCGGTGTACTTGAAAAATCAAGGCTTCATCACCGATCTCATAAGCAAATTGAAGCACTTCCTTGAGGACTTCAATGGTTGGTCGCTGATCCGGACATGTCTTCAATTGAAGCTTCAGACTGGCCTGGATGACCTCCAGTCGAATCAGATAGCGGACGTCGGACATCGGCCCTTGCTTCCTCAGCCGATGCATGACGAGGCAGTAGGCGGTAGAATCCAGCTTGAGCAACTCACTGTACACAGCCCTGAAATTTTCAGAACGGGTATCATGTTTAACCGAAAGCTTTTTAATCCATTGCGTCACGGGAAGGTCAGCCTGTCCCCGACACAAGCAGGTCATGCTGAAAAATAAGAGAAGCCAAAAAAAAGTAATCCGTGAAATGCGCATGTAAAAATTGAGTAGCGTCGAAAATAGTAAATATCCTGCGGGCGGACAGAAATGCCAATCCACTCCTTCCAGTCAACTGATGATTAAATCAAGATCGTTGGAGTTCAGTATACGATATTATGCTTATTTAATTCCTCAATGGAAATTGTCGGGGGCATCTCCCCTTGCCTGATTTTTTCAATCACCAGCTGCGCCATTATTGTAGCCTCTTCTTCTGTCTTGAAGCCGGCATTTCCCTGCACAGCGGGAATAGATTTTTGCTCAATGTACATCTGACCATCGATAAAGACGGTGTACCCAAATTTTTCATCCGGGACACGTATGATGAAATAAGTGATAGCTGCTTTGGCCATTTGTGAGGCCATCTGCTTTTTTTGAGCCTGCAGCAGAACCCTGGAGGAATCCTGCTCTCCAATGGAAGCAGGAATTGTATCAACGCCAGATCCAAATGGATGCATGGCCTCCGCCTGCAGAAATAAAACTGAAAAGACAGTGATGATCAGTGTACATGTATATCGCATAAAGACAAACATAACTTATTTATGCGTTCTCTGAACCGCCTATCTGAAATAGCAATAAGGCAACCATACACGCTAAACAGCTATCGAAGGAAAGTACGTCTTCAGATTGAAACGAAAAAAGACCGGAGCATCACACCTTGCAGTATCCCGCTAAAGCGTGTAATGTTAAAATATAGAAAGCCCTGTCTTCGACGTCAACGTCTCCAGCAACTCCATCCCCTTCACGGAATTCCCCTTGGCATTCAGCCGTGGACTCCATACAGCGACTGCATAACTGCCTGGATGAATCGCTACAATTCCACCGCCTATCCCACTCTTCCCGGGCAAACCGACTTTAAAGGTATACTCCCCCGCCTCATCATAAAATCCGCAGGTCTGCATGATGGCATTGATACGTTTTGCCATGCTTGAAGTGATAACTGCCTCCCCTGTAGACACAAGTTTTCCGTGATTAGCATACAATAGAAAAGTATTGGCTAATTCCTCACATGACATTTCAATGCTACACATGTGATAATACAGATCCATGACCTCATCTATTTCATTATCAATATTATGACACGACTTCATGAGATTGATCAGCGCTGCATTCCGGAACCCAAGCTTTTTCTCAGAGGCGGCCACTTGCTTATTGCAGCTAATTTCATCATTGCCGGATATTTTTCTGACGAACGTAAGCAATTCAGTTAGCGGATCGTCATATAGTGTACAGAGCATATCACAAATCACAATCGCTCCTGAATTGATCAGCGGGTTTCGTGGCTTTCCTTTTTCATACTCGAGTTGCCAGAGTGAGTTAAATGGATTGCCGGATGGCTCCACCCCTACCCGATCCCACAATACTTCACCACGCTGTTGAAATGCCAGTGTCAGTGAAAGCACCTTGCCGATACTCTGGATGGAAAACTTTTCCCGATGATCACCGATGCCTGATTGCTCGCCTGACGTAGCCGCCAGATGCACACCAAACTTGGATGGATCGATCTCTGCCAACTCAGGAATATAGGGGGCAACCTGACCGGGATCCGGCTTGACCTTGATCACATGATAGAGTTCTTCGAGGATTTGTTGATAGTCTGTTTTCATACGTACGGAGGGCACTTTAGGACGATGCCATTCTTTTGCTATTTTTACAAAACTATTACTTATTACCATTCTGCCTGCCTGATGTTCAATCTCCTCTGTTCAAAAAGCGTATTTGCAATGGTACTGGCTTGTCTTGTAGCCGCTGCTCCGCTGAACAGCCAGACTATCCTTGTTCAACCATACCTCCAGCTGGCCACCCCAGCCTCCATGGTTGTCATGTGGGAAACCAATACCAATACGGAAACCATCGTGGAATATGGCGTGACCCAAAACCTGGGCAGCTTCGCCACCGGAACTACCATCGTCACCCTAAATGCAACAATCCTGCATACAGCCAGCCTGACAGGACTCTCGCCGGCTACCAGGTATTACTACAAAGCGATAACGGGTAGCTGGCAATCCGCAATCTATGATTTTGTCACGCCACCCAACCGCAATAGTGAAGCCCCCTTCAATATCGTACTGATGAGCGATATGCAGAAAGACGGCAGTAATCCAAACATCTTCGCCAACCTCATCAATACAAGCCTGCTGCCATACATCGACTCAACCTACGGAACCCCTCTGAGTGATCACCTGCAGATGGCTGTACTTCCGGGCGATGTCGTTGACAATGGCAATGCATATGGTCAATGGAAAAATGATTTCTTCGATCCGGGACAGGCGCTGTGGAGATCCGTGCCCTGCTATCCGGCTATCGGGAATCATGAAGCGAATTCACAAAACTATTTCAATTACTATACCCTCCCTGAAAACGGAACTCCCGGCTACCTTGAACACTGGTACTATCACGACTACTCCAATGTCCGTGTCATCAGCATTAATTCCAATTCACCCTATCGCATCCAGGCTCAACTCAATTGGGTAGATAGTATCCTCAACCTGAGTTGTGCGGATACACTGATTGATTTTGTATTTGCTGAAATGCATCACCCTTTCAAATCAGAACTGTGGACTCCGGGTGAAGCAGATTATACAGGGGATGTTGTGGCGATGATGGAAGCCTTTTCTGAATCCTGTGGCAAACCAACAATTCATTTCTTCGGCCACACGCATGCCTATTCAAGAGGGCAATCAAGAGACCACGATCATCTCTGGGTCAATGTCGCGACATCAGGTGGAAATATTGATTACTGGGGTGAATTCAGCAACGCGGATTATGATGAATTTATCATCAGCCAGGATGAGTACGGATTTGTGATGGTCGAAGTGACTGCAGGGGCACAGCCGAAGTTTGTACTCAAACGATTGAGCTTTGGTGATCAGTTTAATCCTGGAGGCGCCACTGAAACGGATATGGTCACGATCCGCAAGAACAATGCACCTCCAACAACTCCTTATCCACTTTTTCCATTAGCTGCAGATACTGTTTCATCTGTTTGTACCATGTTGAAGGCAGATCCTTTTGCTGATCCGGATGGGGATGAATTTGGCGCTGCTCATTGGCAGGTGTCAACTGACAGTGTAAATTTTTCATCACCAGTTTTTGATTCATGGAAGCAATATGCAAACTGGTATGATGAAGAGGACTTGCAGGCAAATGATGATTTGACTGACATCACAGCAACGAGCCTTCCCGGAAATTCAACGCTATGGTGGCGCGTTCGTTATCGTGACAAAAGCCTCGAATGGAGCGACTGGAGTCCACGCACAAGATTTACAACCTTGCCATTCGATACCCTGAGTGCAAATATCCTTACCAATACAGGTGCTGAAAGTGGGATAGACGGGTGGACAGCTACGGTTGGCGTAATCGAATCGCTAGGGCCTGGAGAATGCAATGGCATTAATCCATATCAGGGCAACAAATATTATGCTGTGGGTGCCTTATGCGTTGAGTATCCTTTTGCATCAGCGTTCCAGATGAAGAGTATTGCTGCCTTTGCCGGAGCGATTGATTCCGGCTTGGTGCTGGCCAATTTTGGAGCCT
>DATHZY010000362.1:0-8554 GCA_035458325.1 Saprospiraceae bacterium
TGGCAGTGTCAGTCCTTCACGGCATGCAGCACCGCTTTTTGGCATGGCGAGAGTGACCTACAGGCATGAAGGGCTCAGTATGATGTTGTACGGATACTTCAGTGATGGAAAAGACTTTGATGAGCTACCCGAAGAAGAACAAGCAAAAACGGAAATCTATGCTATTGATGATAATGGCCATCCGTATTCGCCGTCATGGGCTACACTCAATTTCAAAGCTAATTATCAACTTAATCAAAGCTTCACGATTGGTGCAGGCCTCGAGAACATCACCGACGTGAGATATCGTCCTTATAGTTCAGGTATCACAGCACCCGGGAGGAATTTTGTGCTTTCACTCCAGGCTAATTTTTAAGTAACGGTTCATATTCTTTCAACCTTAATAGACCGGAAAGGGAGTCCAATGACAGACTCCCTTTTTTCATTGTTGCCTGTAAGCCTGGAGCTCTTCCCTTGTTTAACCTAACCTTAATACAGGTGTAAGAAAATAGTAAGAGTCCTGACCTGATATTTATGGAAGTAATAAAACCTGACTTTTATTTCTTAACCATATAAATACAACGCCATGAATTTCAAGATTAATTTCAGTTCGTTCCTGATGGGTTGCTTTGCGATCCTTTGCATTGGTATGCTCCTGAGCGCCATCGATCCACAGCCCGAGTCAACTACAGGTCGCTTTCAATCGCGGATGAATGAGAGTGGTTTCCTGATCCTGGATACCTGGTCAGGCAAATATATTCTTGAATCTGAAGTAGGTTTTATTGGTAACCAACGATTGATCATCGGAGATTTTGAAAAGAATTTTGAAGCCGGCAGAGATTTGTTTTCAGGAAAGAAATAATTACCCGGACGATGGAGACCTGTTACTGTGCTTAGATTCAAATCGAAGCTTTGTCCGCTGGATGTAGATCTATTGAAGATGGAATTAACATTATAAAATAAGGCATTAATATATGTAAGAATAATTATATATATAATTAATTGTCAGGGGCTTACACATGGTAAGCCCTTTTTATTATCTTTGGCTTTCCACTCTATATTCAAAGGACGCCAATTTTAGATTGTAGTAGGGATCAAGTGTTTACGACTTTTCCTGCCTTTGATTTTTTTTAGCTGAATCATTCACATAAGTACACCTAGCATGAGGACCTGATAAGGATCTTTTTTTACCCCCATTTTCCATTGATTTGCTTTTGCCCCGTCGGGATCCGGGAATGAAGAAAAGGAGGTGGAATTTTAAAACTAGAACTAATGAAAAAGCATTTTATGCTGATGTGGCTGCTATTGCCACCCCTCGTCAGCACCGCACAAGTGGGCATTGGAACAGAAACCCCACGAACCAAGTCCATCCTGGACCTCTCCTCTACCACCAAAGGATTACTTCCACCCCGGCTTACAGGGCTACAAAAATCAGAAATGGGCCTCTCCACTGAAGATGCAGGTATGCTGGTCTTTCAAACCGACAATGCGCAACCCCCTTTACCTTCTACCCCAAAGGGACTTTATTATTTTGATGGTACTAACTGGGTCGTACCGGTATTGAACGGTACCAGCAACGGTCAGACTTTGCGATGGGATGGACTTAAATGGGCAAGCACGAGTAATCTTTTTAACCAGGGCACCTCGATAGGTATCGGCACCCAAAATCCGAATACACAACTTCAGATTCATAGTCTTTCTGTTCCGACCACCAGGCTCCAACTTACCAATTCAGGGACTGGTGCCTTAAACACAGATGGATTAATGCTTGGTGTGACACTGGCCAACAGTCATGCCCACTTAATCCAGAATGAGAACAGACCCTTATGGTTTGGTACGAATGCAGTAGAACGTATGCGTATTGATTCAGCAGGAAATGTAGGTGTTGGAGTTCAAAATCCAGGCGCTAAGCTGGATGTGAATGGAACCGTTCGTATCGGTTCGTCCGGCACCGTGCTCAATGGAATCATGAAACGCACGATGGAGATTGAAATTCCACCAATCCAGAATATGGGTGAAAACATCGTCACGATTCCGTTTGAAGGTGCCATTGAACAAGCGTCAGTTTATGTCTCACCCGGATCGACGATGTCTGGCCTGATGATAGGCTATGCCCGCGTATGCACTCCAGGAAATGTGGAAGTGAAATTTATAAATATGAGTTCGGATATGGAGGAGCCCATAAGCATGGTGCTGCACATATCGATCATTCAATAAGTTTTTCGAAAAGGATACTCTCGCAGGGGGCGGATGTAATACGCCATCCAACGGTATTTAGTTTAAACATTTCGCCTTTCATTTTCATGTGTTGAAATGATAAACATGCCTCTCCGGGGTTTGCATGCGTTAGGATGTGTCTAGCGCAACACAGGGGGCGGAGGTGAAAATGCCAGGAGCAAAGTGCCATTCGATGTCGCAGTGGTGAGCGAACTATTCTCGCCGCCAACTGCCGTAATTTTGATATTTTACAAGGGAAATGTACAAGACCCTGATAAAAATCAAGATAACCCTTGCCCTGGTTTTCTTTTTTGTTTCGGTTGCTGCGCAATCCTCCTTCCTCTATTTTGATAAGATCAATACCGACAATGGCTTGTCCCATAATAAGGTCAATGCCATACTCCAGGATACAAGGGGATTTATCTGGATCGGGACCGAAGACGGCCTCAACCGCTATGATGGAAATGATTTCCTCATCTTCCGCTCTACACCAGGTAAGACCGATTGTATCTCCGGCAACATCATCACCGATCTCCTCGAAGATGCTGATGGCGTATTATGGATTGCGACTGCTGATGGAGGTTTATCCCGTTATGATTATCGCCTGCCACCATCACAACAATTCAGGCAATACAAGAACCAATCAGACAAACCGGAGTCTATCCCGACAAATACCATTCATGCCATGCTTGAAGACCGGCAGGGCTTCTTGTGGTTAGCCACCGGAGGCCATCGGGTTTTGCGGTTTGATAAGAATTCTTCCCTTTTTGAAGAACCTGTCCGGGAAGGCACCCGTACGGCAATTGCCCTGGGTCTCGATCATAATGATATCCTGTGGGTTGGCCGGCAAGGTGGCGGAATCCTCAAGATCAACACCAGGACGCTTACGTATGAATCCGACCCCCGCTATATAAATCTTTATGCAACGCTGCCCCATGTTGTTGTCACCTCGTTGTATGAAGACCGCCAGCAACAAATGTGGTATGGGTCGTGGGACAAAGTTTTGTACAGGTATAACCCCGACACAGACAAAGAAGATGTTTTTGGATCTACCGGAGCAGCCAACAGTTTCTTCGATGATGAGATATCTGCCATCGCCGAGGATATGCATGGCCGGCTTTGGTTTGCGGGCCGAAATGCCGGGCTGCAGATGCTCGACAAATCAACAAATAAGTTTTATCACTTTCGTTTTGATCCGGCTCTTGCAGGCACGATTGCTGATGACAGGGTCAATTGTATATTCCTCGATAAGGCAGGGCATATATGGGCAGGTACCAACAAAGGTATCAGCATTGCCAGGCTCGAGCAGCAGTTTGTACAACAGTTTTTACCAGGCGCATTTAAAGGCGATGAAAAACCCATTTCCATTTATGATTTCTACAAGGATGAGGAGCAGACCTTGTGGCTAGGTACCAGTAAGGGCATCTACTACCTCAAGCCAGGATCCACCGTCCTGCAACATGTTCCGATCCGATACAAAGGCGAGGAACTGTCGGTCACTAAATTTTTTATCGATGAGTATGGCGATATGTATCTCGGTACTAACTATTCGTTGTTCCGGTATCATCCAGCTGATCGATCCATAGCATTATTGCCTGGTACGGAACAGGACAAAGTAATGAACCGCATGATCGAATCCAGGATCGTGTCCGTCATCAGCGATACGATCAATGAACATCCCGTAATGATGGTTTCGCCATACGGACACTACCTAGCCTACTATGACCTGGTCGACAAGCGATGGGTCAGCAGGGTAGATACTACGGCAGATATCGTGCGCCATTATAATCTGAAGGATAATCTCATCCGTAAATTTTACAGGGGAAAGAATGGACAGGTCTGGCTGGCAATGGCGGCTCATGGCCTTGGCTTGTGGGAGAAATCTCCTCAACCTGTGGTAAGGTATTTCAGCAATAATCCTTCTGACGCAAAGACAATCACTAATAACAATGTCTATGATCTCGTGGAAGATGATATTGGCAATTTCTGGGTTACTACCTATGGTGGCGGCCTCCAGTATTTCAATTCCGCAGATTACACTTTCACGCACATTTCGTCTTCGGGCAACCTGCTGGAAGGCATAGAGAAAGATGAACTGGGAAGGCTCTGGATGATCAGTGGTGGTGTGCTGCACCGCTATGATCAGACAGATTCATCGTATGTGTCATTTGATCTGCCGGATCTTGAAAAGTCAGGAGGCTTAAAAGGATATATTTATAAAGACCGCGAGGGTATGCTGTATGTCGCCGGCCCTGATTATTATATCACCTTCGACCCGATGGACATCCGCCAAGCAGAAGCTTCACCGGATATCATCTTCACCGATTTCAGGATTTTCAATAATTCGTTCAGCGACCTGCTATTTGGAGAAGAAATCAAATTGCGGTACAACCAGAATTATTTCACCATTGAATTTGCCGCGCCACATCCACCCGGAACAGAAAAAATGAATTTCCGGTATATGATGGAAGGGGTAGATGAAGAATGGATTGAGGCCGGCTCGCGTAATTCAGTCAGTTATCCGAATACGGGCAGCGGTCATTTTGTTTTTAAGGTGCAGGCTTCACCGGACAATGGAAGATGGCCTGATAAAGTTGCCACGCTCAACATCACCGTCGTTCCTCCGATATGGAAACGTTGGTGGTTCCAGGCACTTGCAGTATTGATGATCATTGGGGTCATTATGGCTATACAACGATACAGGCTCAACGAACTGCTCAAGCGGCAGGCCATCCGAAACCGCATCGCCCAGGATCTGCATGACAATGTCGGTTCAACACTCAGCAGCATCTCGGTCTATAGCCAGGTCGCCAAGATCCAGAATGAAAAACACAATGACGGACAGTTAGATGAGCTGCTGGGGAAAATCAGTTCCACCTCCAACGACATGATCTCCGATATGAATGATATCGTGTGGGCGATCAATCCGCGCAATGACAGCATGGAAAAAATCATACAACGTATGGAATCGTATGCACGTCCCTTGCTGGCCACCCGCAACATACAGCTCCATCTGCATCACGACAAGGAAATACTCCAGCATACCCCTGACATGGAACAGCGAAAGAATATTTACCTTATTTTCAAAGAGGCGATCAACAATGCCTTTAAGTATGCGGGATGTTCTGACATCCACGTGGACCTGCATCTGGAGCACAACATGCTGAAGATGCATATACGGGATAACGGAGTGGGATTTGATACTGAAGATTCCGGAGCGGATCAGAAAATGACCCTGTCCGGCAATGGACTTGAAAATATACGGTCGAGGGCAAAAGAAATGAATGGCCAGGTCCGGATAGAAAGTAAAATGGGAATAGGAACCGAAATCATCCTGACCGTAAATATCCCCTGATCAGGGGATGTACGGCATGGAATCACCATCTTAATTTTATGCCATGAGTTTACGTATTGCCATCTTTGACGATAACCGGAATATTCGGGACAGCATCTCCATGCTCCTCAATACAGAGAAGGAATTTAAGGTCGTGGGCTCGTTTGCCAATGTACTCAATAGTCTCAAGGATGTTGAGGCTTGTTCACCGGATGTCATCCTCATGGATATCGAAATGCCGGGGATGTCAGGTATTGAAGCCGTGCGGAGTATCAAGAGCCGCTACCCGGAAATACAAATCCTGATGCAGACTGTTTTTGAAGATGACGATCGTGTGTTTGATTCGATTTGTGCGGGTGCCTCCGGATATATCCTCAAGAACTTCCTGAATACCAAACTGATTGATTTTATCAAGGAGTTGCAGTACGGTGGCTCGCCGATGTCCCCATCCATTGCCCGCAAAGTGCTGATGCGCATGCAGCAGGTCCAGCAGATAGTCAAGCCTGAAGAGCCCCAGGACTATCAGCTCACCAAACGCGAAAAGGAAGTACTCGCCTGTGTGGTCAACGGCCTGAGTTATAAGATGATTGCCGACCAGTTATTTATCAGCTACGAAACCGTCCGCACGCATATCAAGAAGATTTATGAAAAGCTTCATGTGGTGTCATTATCACAGGCAGTGTCGAAAGCGATGAAGGAAAGGATAGTTTAACGGCGGAAAGGCTGAAAGGCGGAACGGCTGAAAAGGCTAAAGAGGCCGAAGGGGCCAAAGAGGCGAAAGAGCAGAGAGCAGAGAGCAAAGGGTTTGTCTTGAGACAGACTTGCATTTATACAATATACAGTAGACGATAGAGTGCATGGTGGGATCGTAATTAATCGCATACCTGGACTCTGCATGATGATCCAGGCAAATGCACGGCATTAGCAACAGGAGTTTAGCGGAGAGCAGTATAAAGAGATACGCTGGAAACTGGAAGCTAAATTGTCTCGCGTCTCACGATTCACTCACCTCACTACATACTGATTACTGAATACCGATTACTGAATACCGAATACCGGACAACTGATTACCGATTACCGCTTACCGCTTACCGCTTACTGCTCACTGCTAGTTGCTCACTGCTCACTTCTAACTAAACCAACCTATAAATCTCCTGTATGCCCTTGAGTTCTTTTTCAAAATCAATGTGTAAGTCAATCAGCTTGCCGGATTTGATATCCATTACCCAGCCATGTACAATGGGGTAGCCCGAATGGATAAATTGCTGTTGCACCGCGGCGGTCTTAATCACATTGATAGCTTGCTCGCGCACATTGAGTTCCACCAGCCGGTCAAATTGTTTTTTGGGATCCTGGATGGCGTGCAGTTCTTCCTTGTGCAGCCTGAATACATCACGGATATTCCGCAGCCACGGATTGAGGATGCCCATGTCCTGCTGCGTCAGGGCGGCCTTGACACCTCCGCAATTATAGTGCCCGCAAACGATGATGTGCTTGACTTGCAGGATTTTAACCGCGTAATTGATCACACTCATGACGTTGAGGTCGATACTGACGACCAGGTTGCCGATATTACGATGTACAAATACTTCACCCGGTGCAGCACCCATCATATCTTCTGCGGTGACACGACTGTCACTGCATCCGATATACAGGTAATCCGGATTCTGGTCCTTGGCGAGTTTTTCAAAAAAGTTTGCGTCCGTAGCTTGCTTCTCTGCAATCCATTCCGCGTTGTTTTCAAATATCTTTTCGTATGTAATCATGTGAGTAGTGAGTGTGAATTGTGAGTTGTGAGTTGTGAGTATACAATTGTGAGTTGTGAGTTGTGAATTATCAGGGGTATGATTAGGATATAGCGTGTGGTTACCTGAAATACCCTGGTAGCTGGAAGCTGGTAGCTCAAAACTGATAGCTGATAGCTGACAGCTTTTTACTTAAAGTTTTTTCCGATCACCGGTATATTCTTCCTTTCCTTGATCAGGATAATCGCACTGGCCAGGAAGACGACACAAGCCAGGATGAATAAAAATCCACCATCGCCTTGTACCTCGATCCCGAGCGTCGTCAAATGAAAAAAGATAGCGCCGCATATCACCCCCAGGGCCAGCAGTGCCCCTAGCCACGCAGTGCGCCGTATCAGCAAGAGAATGGAGGCGATCAATTCTACGATACCTGAACCTATGCGCCCCCAGGGCTCCATGCCCACAGTCTCGAAGATATAGACGCTCTCCGCGGCACCGGTAAATTTGAAATACAAGGTCTGCAGCAATATAGCCGCAACGATCACTTTTAAAAAGAAGGATACGGTGAATATCGATTTCATCCTCACAAAATACGGAATTGTAAGAGAGTGAGAGGTAAGAGAGTGAGAGGAAATTATGATGGCAAAATCATTATTCATAAAACGTCTCTGCAATCCTTTCCACATAACTCAGGCTGGCAATGGCGAGGAGATTTTTTTTCCAGCCAGCGCTATGTGTGCTGTTGATGCATAGCCATTGCTGATCCGTGCACCCGATTCTGCCTTTGGAAGATTTCATGACGCGGACGCCCTGATCTATTTTCATTACCTGATCGAGTATCGCCTGATCGGCGGGGATGCAGAATTCATAATCAACAGCCACCTCTCCATTGCGCAGGCCGTTGTCATCGATAGATGAATAGTCAAATTTGATTTTCGCCTGATTGACTTTTTCCATTTTCTTTGGACACTGGAAAGCGGAGGAGACGAGGATGACCAGGAGTATGAATAATTTGGTGCGTGGATACATATGGTCTGAAGGTAGATTATTTTTTCATCAACGTTTTATCCGTTGGACACTATATCCTCAGTGTGAAAAAATAAACAAGAGGCCGGTCAGGATCAGGATGATACCGGAGACCAGTCCGGAGTTATGCTCCAGTTTGTGCCAGTCCATTTTCTTCAGGCCATGCAGGGCCATCCAGGCAAACAGGGTCATGCCCAAGGCAGACGTGACGGTATATATAGCAGCAATAATCAGCGTAAGCATAATTCCTTTT
>DATHZY010000363.1:0-8628 GCA_035458325.1 Saprospiraceae bacterium
TAGATGTAACACAAGCCGCCGGCGCTGTAGATCCATGTATGTAACTGACTTACCTTGTAGGTAGGGATACCTTCGGCTTTTCTTTTCTTTGTTTTTCGGTAATACATCACCGCCCCGATCGCCAATACTGTGGCGAGACTGATCATGATCAACCTGATCGGGAGCAAGGGAATTCGCGCTTCAAGCAGAAAGTAAAAGCAAGTTCCTGCCACGATAAGCAAGGCGAGTAAAGCAGTAAAAGAAGCCAGTAGGAACCGCCCGAATGATATCTGTTTTCTATTCCTGAAACCTTGAATGATACCGGTGAAAAACAAGCCCAGCATGACCATTGGAAAAAGGATCAAAGCATACAGCCACGGTGTAAAGGCATCGGTGATCCCTTGTATGTCCATGTTGTCAATGACAAGATGCGGACTATCCGGAAAGGCGGGAGCCACAAACGCCCTCCGTATACCATACGTCTCCACAGCAATTCCATCAATAGTATCTGTCATCGGCTGGTTGGCGATCAGCAGGTTGCCATGAAATGAACCCTGATTACTTTCTTGTTCCGCGGGAGCTACTCCTCCATGAAAGACCATCGCTCCTCCGGGATGTGCATACAAGTGGAGCATATCGATGTCCATATGGACGAGGGTGTCCTTTTGTCCGGAAGTGGTATCAAACGTCATCAGCCGAAATGAATTTTCTCTTCCGGCTTGCCAGGAGGTGAATGCGATTTTGCTATTGGGCAGAAGACATGGAGACATAGCCCTTGATGTTGGAGGAGTAATTCTTTTTTGCCCCGATCCATCTGAATGCATGGACCAGATATCCGGCAATCTATTCTCCAGCGCATAATAAAAAATCTGTTTGCCATCCGAAGACCAGACCGGGCTGCCATCCCATTCCTTTCCGGAGGTCAGCTGCTTAACTTCCTGGCCAGTTGTATCCATGGTGAAAATATTTCCAACCCTGTTGCGCGCAAAAGGGAAATCAGGATTAGGACCAATTGGATTGGCGCGATCACTGCAGAAGGCGATGGTGCGCCCATCGGGAGAAAAGGCGGGCCTGAAGTCTCCGCCCGGGTCACGGGTGAGGTTGAAGGCAACACTGATATCAAACATACTATCAGGATGGAATGGCATTCGATAGATATCAGCATTGCCCTCATGTGTGGAAACAAATGCGATGGATCGGCCATCAGGCGAGACAGTGACCTGATCCTGCATCGAGCTGCTCCTGATCAGAACCCGTGGCTCATCTGACCCATCGAGGGTCTTGATATATAGCTGAGGGTGTCCGGATCGTTCCGAGGTGAAGAGAATATACTTTCCATCCGGCGTGATGACAGCGTCATAATCCAGGGCGGGATGATGGGTGACGGGTGCAAATGATTTGCCGTTGTCCTTTGAAAGATAAATATCAAACCCCTCCGGCCTGAAGGAGGAGAAAAAGATACGGTCGTTGGGTTGGGCTTGCATTTGTGTGCCTGCAAACCCATAGACCCAAAGACCTAAGAGGGAAATTATAAATCTTGATATCATAGGGATATACGCTCAATATTTAAGTCAACTACAACTAAAGTTCCTGATTGTCCGTCAGACTTTTTACTGAATTGAGCCTTCGGTTTGGTTAATAGATGAACTGTTCACGTACCAATGTGAATGGTAAAGATTGACTTGCTGATTGGAATGAGATTACAGTTTCATAGTCTGCATCAATTCCGTTGTCTGGGTGCGGGCCACCGGGATTTGCGCGTGGTCTTTCATGACGAGATATCCTCCCTGTCCGCGCACGTAGCGTTCAACATGGTTGAGATTGACCAGGTAACTTTTATGCGACCTGAAGTACTGCGGGAAAGAGAGCATATCCTCCATATCCTTCAGGGTTTTAGTGATCAGGTATTTTTTCTTGTCGGCCAGGTGCACCCAGGTATAATTGCTTTCCGCCTGCAGGTAGGTAATGTCATTGACATGGACCATATTGAATCCATCATGGGTGGGCAGGGCAATATTTTCAATACCTGTATGTGATTGGATACGGATATTCTGTACTAACGCGTCCAGGCTTATTTTATCGAGTTTGGGTTGCTGGCGCTCGACTACCTTTTGCACAGCAGAGATCAACTTAGCCTTGCGCACAGGTTTGAGCACATAATCGATGGCGTTGAAATCAAAGGCCCTGATCGCAAACTGATCGTAGGCCGTGACAAAAATAACATGGAGGGACACATCTGATAGCTGCTGGAGTAGCTCGAAGCCATTCATCCCCGGCATTTCGATATCCAGGAAGATCAGGTCAGGGGATAATTTTTGAATCAGCCGTAGCCCTTCTTTTGAATCCTGTGTAGCGGCAATGACTTCTACTTCTGGACAATATTCCTTGAGTTCAAACATCAGTGATTCGAGGCTGCCCTTTTCATCATCGATCAATATGGTCTTGAGTCTTGACATGACTATTGGTTTTTTAATTAATGGATGGTCCAGGGATTCGTACAATGATTTTTGTACCGGCTGGTCGTCCGTCGCTATCGTGTTGGTCTATGACTTCGGTGGTGATGCCCAGCGTATCCATTTTATTCATGATCTCTATGCGGTCACGGGTGATGCCCATGCCCATGCTTTTATACTTCATGGCGGATAAACTTTTCATTTCTGCAGCTTTAGCCCGACCCACACCATCATCTTCAATGATACAGGCTACCCTGTCACCTTCAGGGGTAAAGCGTAGGAACAGGTTACCTTTTTCTTTCTTATGCATCAAGCCATGCCAGATCGCATTCTCGACATAAGGCTGAAGCAACATCGGAGGGATCATGATTTGTTCGAGAAGCAAATCACCATCGATGATGCAGTGGAATTCAAATTGATGGTCAAACCTGATCTGCTCCAGTTCAATGTAGAGGAGGAGTGTTTCCAATTCCTCCTGGAGTGTAATCATTTTTTCTCTTGAATTCTGGAGGATCATCCGGATGAGATGCGCGAAACTGGAAAGGTATTCAGCAGCCAGTTTGGGTTCGGCATGCAGGATATAATTTTTGATGGAGTTGAGGCTGTTGAACATAAAATGGGGGTTCATCTGGGATCGCAGGGCTTTGAGTTCCAATTCAGCTATTTGCTTGGTGATATTGGATTTCTCTTCTTCCTGTTGCCGGATCGTCTGTATCCTCCAACGGTAAGCCCCGTATGTGATCGACATCAACATGACCGACATCAATACGATAAACCAGGTTTGTTGGATCAAAGGGGTGGCCATGTGGATACGCAACACCTTCTCGGGAGCCTCACTTACAGGTGGCCCGGCCTTGACTCTGAGTGTATATGAACCCGGAGAAAGAGAAGAAAGTGTCACGATCTTATTCTCTCCGATGGAAATCCATTGATCATGCAATCCTTCGACTATATAGCTGTAGGTGATATTGTAGTCCGTCGGATAGACCAGGGCCTGAAACTGGATGTCAACATAGTTTTGATGCACTTTAAGATCAAGTTGCGTGAGATAATTCATGTCTCCACCAACGTCAATCGGATTGCCGGCGATACGAATCTGCTTAAGAACGACAGGGACATCTCTTGTGGAATATGCATTCCATAGGGAATCCGGATGATACACGATAAATCCCTTTGCATTGGTACTTATTAAATGTCCGTCTTCTGTCTTCAACAGATACCAGGGATCTATGTACGGTTCCTGTAATCCTTCATGAACACCAAAGTTTCGGATTTCGCCCGTGGCGGGCTGGATGGCACTGATCCCATTGGAAGCAAAAATCCAGATCCGGCCAGTATCATCAGGATAAAGTTCGTGCGCCCATGAACTGCCCAGCCCATCAGAGGTACTGTACTTTCTGGCGAGGATCAGGCTGTCGTTACGGACCACAAACTCTCCAATCATAGAGAGCGTTGTTATCCACACATGACCCCGGTTATCCTCCACGACACTATTAATGTCCTCCTGGAGCCTTGCCTTAATCCCCTCTTGAAACGGGAGCTTCCGCACTGATGCTGTGGATAGGTCTACATCGTATACATAGTTGGAATACACAAATGCCTTTTGGTTGCTTCTCCAATGCATGCCTGTAAAACCAATCGAAGGAGGTGCATCCGTTTCTTGTGGCAGGTCCTTCCGGTCCAGGGTAAAGCAGGTTTGCTTATCCGGCGAAAACCAGACAAACTGATTCCGGCTGGTTCCGCCAATCCAACCTTCCGGACTGGTCGTGATATACCATGGAATGATAATGTCATTTGCGCAAGGAAGTTCAACTTCATGAAGGGCAGACGATATGTGTGTCGCGGATGGCGAATAAAACCGTCCGTTCCCGGCCATCCACATATGCCCCGTGCTGTCTATAGTGATTCCTGAGACAGGAAAATCCAACGTGGTGCTGCTTGTGGACTTTCCGGGATCCAACGGGATCTCATAGATTGTTTTTCCATCATATCCAATGGCATGGTTGACGATCCATACAGATTGTGTTATCGGATTATATACATATCGGCTTGGGTATATCCGGTCCGATACGCCTAATGCCTGTAGTGAATAATAACGGATGGCTTCCTTTTCTGCGCCCAATACGGTGATACCTCTGTTTCTTCCAAACCAAACATTTTGCTGAGCGTCTATAAAAACGGATTCGGTGATGCCATATTCCGGATCATTGGAAAGCAGGGTATAGTTATCCAATGTCACATCACCAAGTATGGCAAAAGGAACTGCTGCGAAAATTTCATTTTTATGAAATGCCAGATCCCTTACCAATGGACTCAACGGACCATTGAAATAAGGGATGATCAATGGATTATGAACAAAGGTTTTCGTCAGGGGCTGATATATATGAATACCCTGTGCGATCAGCCATAATGATCCGTCGTCTGCCTGGTACCTGGGCCGGCCCGAGCATGGGTGCCGCTCAAACTGTTTTGTCTTTTTGTCAAATGAAACCAGTGCCGTGACACGGTTAAAAGTCATGCCCTCCACCGGATACCCCCCCACGCCAAACCAAATCAGATCCGGATTGAAGCGGTCCTGGAAAATACTCTGTACCGGAAACCGGGAATTGCCGGGCTCAATACCGCTCCACTCGGGCGTAAAGGTCTCCCACGTCTTTGATTTCCTGTCAAACCTGAAAAGCCTGAACCCTGCTCCTCCCACCCATATCGAACCCTCCGGATCTTCCATGACAGATAGGACAGCATCATAGGCCATCACGGATGAATTGGGTGTGGCAAAACGTTCAAACTTTTTTTCTTTAGGATCAAATACATTCAGGCCACTGATCCGGGAACCCATCCAGATTTTGTCGTCGCTGCCGTATAACATACACCACACATCACCAGGACCGATGGAATTCGGATCATTGGGATCATGGGCAAAAAGCTCTATGCTGTGACCATCATAACGTACGAGTCCCATCTCGGTGCCGAAATACATATACCCTGCAGAATCCTGGGCCATATCGAAGGTCCAGTGTTTGAAACCTTCTTCTGCACCCAGATGATGCAACCGCTGGGGTCTCCACTGGGCACACAACGAATGACCGGCCATCAGGAGGGAAAGGAGGATGAATCTGGTTATGAATCCGGTCGGCATAGCTACTAATCTAAACAAGATTATACCAATATCCGTCAATTGCCCGGCATTGTTGTGTGCGACTTAGCGATCCGTCTGTCTGTTGTATGAAATGCATGAATCTGTCTATATCCCCTCGCTCTGCTCTTCTATTTTCTAACCGCCTACATCTTATTGCAAGCTTCTATCTATTCCTCAGCGCTTCTATTATCGCCTGCTGCTGCTGATTCTCTTCTGTGAGCATTTCAATGTTCTTTTGCAATTCCTGCACGGCGCTGATGAGGTGGGGGATGAGACCGGTGTAATCGACGCCGAGGTATTCTACTTCGGGATTAGATGCACGGTCATCATTTTCATTCAGCGGTTCATGAGAAGGATGGATATTTGTTTTGACTAATTCTGGAAATATCTCTTGTAACTCCTGCGCGATGACACCTGTCTGCGTTGTTTCTGGAAATGACATAAAGGGATATTTTTCCAGATCATATTGATACTCGTAGATTCGGATTGCCTGTAGTCTTTCAAGACTCGTTGGTTGAAGTAATGGAGTGATATGGGTTTTAAATTTCTGGTCACTGGGATTATTAAAGGTACCGATCACCGTGACATCTCCATTAAAGTAAGCTGCATATTTAGTACCACCAGACCAACCTGGAACATCAGTAAAAATTCCATACTTATCGCCATTCCCACTGCCTGCAACATAGACATTAAGTCCTCGAATAGAAGAGGCGTTATTAACATTGATATAGGTTTCTGTGCCATGGAAATCACCAGAGCCTCCTCCTGTCATTGATGTATACGTACCGAACTGAAAGCCACTTTCTGTAGAATTTAATTCGTTGTAAACCCCAAAGTGCCAACCCGATCCATTTCCTGATAATTTATTGTACGTTCCATAGTGGTCTGCCGCTCCTGAATTGATGATTTCATTAAAGGTTCCATACTGAGTGCCATTTCCTATGCCTGTTAATTGATTTATGACTCCATAATGAAAACCGCTTCCACTACCAGAAATTAAATTCAAGGTGCCTCTATGCTGTGCATGCAAAGAGTTAGTTATTGAGTTGAGAGTCCCGGTTTGGATACCAGTGCCGATGCCGGATAGTTCATTCCAGACACCTGTATGTTCAGAAGAACCCGTGTTTGAAATTTCATGACGTGTACCATATTGAGCCCCGGTTCCTGCTCCCGACAATATACTTCTTGTTCCATATCGGGCGCCGCTTCCGCTGCCAGACAGTTCATTGCGTGTTCCCTCATGTATATTGCCACCAGTATTCGTGATGATGTTATGTGTCCCATATTGCATGCCGGTACCTGCACCAGATAAAAAATGAAGTGACCCAGTGTGCAAGCCACTGCCACCTCCGGATAAAGAATGACTATTTCCATAATGAGAGCCTGATCCGGAATTGGTGATGCTACTGTGGTTGCCGATCTGTGTGCCAATGCCTGTACCATACAAGAAAGATGTGTATCCATAGCGAATGCCGCTGCCGGAACCAGACAATTCGTTAGATGACCCAACATGTGCCCCGGCACCGTTTGAAGGCATAAAATTTCTTATGCCATAATGATCGCCACTTCCATTTCCCAACATGTTATTGAAAATGCCCGTTTGGGTGTTGTTGTTGGAATTCGATATTTCATTGTACACTGCATATTGCATTCCGGTGCCTGAACCTTCCATTAGGTTCCGAGTTCCATAATGATCTCCGTTTCCCGGCCCATTGACCCTGTTGTCAGTTCCAAAATGATCCCCGGCTCCGGCATGCGTTATACTATTGGAGGTGCCAGATTGATCACCAGGACCATTGCCTGATAGTGTATTGTACGTGCCGTAATGAAACCCCGCGCCATTTCCATTCAATTGTATGTAGCTTCCAAAATGTTCTGAATCACCTGAATTTGAAATAAGGGTAGAAGTGCCATACAGATATCCGGAACCATTTCCAGATAAAATATTCTTTAACCCAAAATGGTCGCCTGAGCCGATGGCTGTTAAATTGTTCCGGACTCCTTCATGGTCTTGGATATTACTTGCGGCACTCGTAATGGAATTAGATATCCCATATTGCGGTCCTGCACCAATACTCTCCATTACATTTTTTACGCCATAGTTATCTCCCATTCCTTCTCCTGAAAAGATGTTGTAAATACCATGGTTATCACTGGTGCCTGATTGAGGTGATAAATTATTATAGATCCCGAACTTTTCCCCTTCTCCCGCACCGGCAACACTATTGTACACACCGAAATGCGGTCCATTACCAGTGCCCTCTATAATATTATATGCTCCGGCATGCCCTCCATCACCTGAATTCGATATATTCGTATGAATGCCATATTTATTTCCGGATCCATCACCCCCCAGCATATTTTGTGAACCATAATGGTCTCCACTGCCTCCACCGGTCAATTCGTTTCTACTTCCAATGTGGACGCTGTTATTCGTGCTGTTCAACAGGCTATAGAATCCGTAGCGGTCACCCACTGATGCACCCCCTTGCTCTACATGTATACCATACTTACTGCCTGCTGAAGCCGAAGTGTCAATGATGCTTATATTTCTTTCTCCCTGACCCTTGATGTGCAAGGTATAAAGCGGAGAGCTAATACCCATCCCGATTTTGCCATCTTGCGTGACAATCATTCTTTCTGTCCCTGCGGTCGTCAAGCGTATTTTATCCTCATCTGGATTTTGTTCCACCGTGATGTAGGTATCGCCGTCGCTGTCTTCCAGTTTCCAACCGGCCACAGAGTGCCAGGTCACACCATTGTAGGTATAGATTCCTTCTGGCTCACAGTCTGTACAATAGATTAAAAGACCTCGTGCGGGCGCTACTATTGCATCTCGAAATGTGGCTGTCATTCTGGGAGGTAAAAACCCTTTCTGCATACTTTTCAATTCCAGGATCGCACTGGAATCGGGGGCAAGTGTTCCAATGCCAACTGTTCCTTCATCGGGTACCGCCTGGTAATAAACTGTCATGATCCAGGTGAAATTATTTACTTTGTTGAAGGATACATTGCATCCACTGCCTTGAGAAGTTCTCCATGCGCGCATCTCAAACA
>DATHZY010000364.1:0-3226 GCA_035458325.1 Saprospiraceae bacterium
TCAATGACGGAACCGGAAGGTTCACACAGGTACTAGAAGGGATATGGGTCAATCACTTCGGCTATTCAGAAACCGCTGCATTTGGTGATTATGACAACGATGGTCTTGTGGATCTATACGTTACCAACAGTGCAGGTAACAAAAAGAATTTCTTATACAAGAATCTTGGGGGAAACAATATGGAACTGCTGACAGGAATCGCTCCTGTCACAGATTTATTCTCCTCCAGGAATGTGAGCTGGGCAGATATAGATAATGATGGTGATCTTGATCTGTATGTCACGAATGAAAATGGAGAAAAGGAAAATCTATACCGTAATGATGGTGGAGGTGTATTTGAGAAATTGACAGATCCCATCATCACGACCGATGGTTTTAATACCATGAGCAGCAGCTGGGGAGACATCGATAATGACGGTGATCTCGATTTGTTTCTCGCTAATGATGGAAGTAAAAATCAGCTCTTCAGGAATGAAGGAAATTTCGTTTTTTCCAGGATACTCACCACAGACATTTCGAATGCGAATGCAAAATCATTTAGCAGCGCATGGGCCGATATTGACAACGATAGTGATCTTGACCTCTTCGTCACCAATGCTTTCCAGAATGGCCAGCGATTAAAGAATAACCTGTATTTGAATGATGGGACTGGACATCTGACGGAAGTTACTGATGAGGTGGTAACCGCAGATCTGGGTTGGTCATATGGATGTGCATTTGGTGATTATGACAATGACGGCTTCCAGGACCTGGCGGTGGCCACTACAAGGTTTGGTAATACAGATGAAGCAGATTATCTCTATCACAATAATGGGAATAGTAATCATTGGTTGATCGTATCACTCGAAGGCAACGTGTCCAACAAATCAGCTATTGGAGCAAGAGTCAGAGTTAAGGCTAATGTCAATGGCTCACCTATCTGGCAGATGCGTGAGATCTCTGCGCAGAGTGCGTATTGCAGCCAGAATGATATGCGGGCCCACTTTGGGTTGGGTGATGCAATGATGGTCGACAGTATGGTGATCGAATGGCCATCCGGAATCAGGCAGTATAGAACTGGCGTGCTCACAAACCAGATTCTTGACGTAGAAGAAGATCTGGTGAATGCCGTCAGGGAAGAGCTTCCCACCTTTGGATTCAAGGTATTTCCCAATCCAACAAATGCGGTAGTACAATTAGAAGCTCAATTCAGCGAAAGCATGAAAGTACTGATGGTGGAAGTATTTGGAGATACCGGTCAGGTCATATACAAGACTACTTTTTCAAATGTGAGCGGCCACTGGCAGCATCAGCTTGATTTTAGAAAGTTACAACTGACCCCAGGGCAGTACATCGTAAGAGTGGGCAATGGACTTTCAGCAGAGGAAAGGAAAATCATCTATGTACCCTAGAACAGCCATTTCGATCTAATCACCTTATAAAATAAACGACATGACAGACTTATTCAGGATTGCTCTACTGCTGTGTTTCTATTTTATTCCGATACTGATGGCCATCGTAGATCCGATCAGGAGGATAAAATAAAGCATCCGCCCTAAAGGGATTTATTTCTGCACGATGATATTCTTTGTCATCGTGCCGGCCGGTGTGATCAGGGAAGCGAAGTAAAGACCTGGAGGCACATCATGAAGGTTTAGTTCAATCAAATTATTATCATTAGTATTCCAGGCAGCACTAATAATCCTTCCGGTGTAGTCAGTCAAGGTTATCGTCAATGCACGTGTTGTTTCCGTGTTATCCAAACGGATATAGACAACATCACTGGCTGGATTAGGATAAGTCGTAAAGGAATATTCAGCAGACAATTCATTCGTAGCGGTGATTTCCGAATGGATGACTCCGACTGCATCCAGGTCAAATCCACAAGAAGGAAATGGCGTAGTCCATGGATCATTGATGGCATTTCCATATTGATCATAGGAGGCATACTGCGGATTGATGCTACCTACAACATCTATTAATTTAATATGCGTGATGTGATTGACATCCAGGTTGGGCTCGGAAGCAAGTTCTTCAAGATCAAACGGTGTGCCATACATGCCTCGGTATTTTCCGGCAAGGTTGTTAATCTGAATCGCATCAATCAGACCTCCTAAATTGAGTTGCACGTCGACTTGCGTATAGGAGGTAGCAGGAAAGCGGTAGTAGTTCACACCATCTGAACTAACCTCTACAAAGGCAAGTTCGAGGAAACTATCACTGAATGAATTTTCGAATACCGCAAAATCTGGACCATCGCCATTGATAATGGGATGTGCAAAAGTTATTATGGCAGAGCCTCCATCACCGAGGCTGACTATGCTGTCACCATCCGCTTGCCCTATGGCCTGCGTGCTATCCCCGAAACTTGCGTAGCCCAGCGAAGGATCAGAAATGTCCTGATACCCTCTTGTCACCTGCACACCGGTCGCCCATGCTACAAATGCAGAACTGTCCTTATGAATCGCCGTTGTGCCAGGCTCACCAACAGGTGGAGCAAATGCCTCATAATCTGCAGTAGTGAAATTATCTATGCAAAAATAGGCGGGGGTATTCATGCCAAAGGCTCCGTTATCACTCGAGGACATGAATATCTGCAGGCTGTCGGTATTGCCGAGTGAAGTGAGATCAACCCATTCCCATGTCCTAAGGATATAATCAGAATCATTGTCCATAAACCTAAAATCAGCGAGATACATGTCAACACTATCATGTGATAGTGCTCCTTGATAATAGCTCCGCAAGGTGATTTTAAACCAATCCGGATCATTACCGCTATCACCACCAAATTTTTTTGCAAAAGCATCTCCATCGCGCATGCTTAAGGCAGCATAGGTAGCATTGGTAATGTAAAAACCACTCAACACTTTGCCAAAGGCCTCGGGACTCAAATGGATGATCGGATTAAAGGTACCTACGGCATAATTTTGTGAGCCATCATAGCCAATACCGGTAATCGCTGAATACAAGTTTGTAAAACCGGCGGTCGTACTATCCCGCATACTGCTGTAGGCCCATCCGCCTCCCCAGTAGCCACCAAAATCCGGATTGTAATAATTGGGGAAGACTCCATGACCGTCACTAAAAGAAGTTCCATTCGGCATCTCTGATCCGTTCCAGAATGTATCCTGTGCCAGAGGCAGGGATTCAAATGTGGAAACAGTTTGTGCCAGGGCTACCGGCGTAGTCCCAACAAACAGGATGGCAAAAATGGCCAGGAGGTGTATTGGCTTTTTCATGATGGACA
>DATHZY010000365.1:0-4300 GCA_035458325.1 Saprospiraceae bacterium
ATTCGGATGTTTTGCGATTTCCACCACCTCCGTAATTCTTGCAAGGTATTGTGGAAAGTATTGGTAGTTCATATAATACCCATCCTCCCGTCCTTCAACGATCGCCGTCTGGACATTCCGGATATCATGGATGCCAAGAGCTAATAGCTGATTGGAGATCACCTCACAGACCGAAAGCATATCCTCCGGCTTCCGCATACCCATGGCTACTGTTCGTACCCGTTCCAGAGAAGATTCGATTTCGAGTTCACGGGTTTTATTTTCCAATTCAACCGTCCGTCGCTTTACGGCTTCACGGAGTTGCAGGTTTTCCTCCTTTATTTTTTCGGATGCAATTTGCTGGCCCTCTTCCGTTCTGCCATCCGGGAAAGAGCCGTGCTGGTGGACCAACTTCCATTCATTTCCTTTTTTCTCGAAAATGCCGGTAATGCGGGCAGACCCATAAAAGGTCCATGTACCTTCGATCAGAATATACAATTGGCTTTCTTCGTAAATGACAATCGTATCGCCAACGGGTTGTATGTTGATATTCCTGTTTCGAAAATCGGCCTTTCCGGTCATCTCCTCAGCCGTAGCTATATAAAATTTGAGGGCATCTTCTTTTGTATAGAATATTTCTCCTTCGGCAGTCCCATATATAACAATATTGTCGTCCAGAAAGGAGCCAAAGGTTTCGAAGTCACCATGGAGGTATGCATCCCAATAGGATTGATAAACTTGTCGTATTTCTGCTTCTGTTTGTTTAGATAGTTTCATCGTGGTTACTTAACAGGCAATTGGATAATGAATGTTGAACCTTCACCTTCCCTAGTTTCCACTGTCAATTCACCTCCATGAGTTTTTACAATATCGTAACTTAAGGATAACCCGAGGCCGGTTCCCTGGCCAGTGGGTTTCGTGGTGAAGAAAGGTTGGAAGATCTTGTCGAGGATGTGAGCGGGGATGCCGGGGCCATTGTCGCGGACACTCACGAGTACCCCTAAATCCCCTAAAGGGGACTTGAAGAGTTTTGTGGACACTGTTACTGTCGGATTGTACGGTAAGTCTCCTTTAGGCGATTTAGGGGCAGTCACTGCATAAAACGCATTCGTAATCAGATTCAGGATCACCCTTCCAATATCCTGGGGAATGATATTGACCACACCAATGGCAGGATCGTAATCGGTCTTCATGGTGGCATTGAAGGATTTATCTTTTGCGCGCATGCCATGGTATGCAAGGCGCAGATATTCATCGGCCAATGCATTGAGGTCAGTGGGTTCCTTTTGCCCGGAGCTTTTGCGGCTGTGTTGCAACATGCCTTTGACAATGCCATCTGCACGCTTTCCATGGGTTAAGATTTTTTGCAGATTTTCTTTAACATCCGCTGCGATATCGATCGCATCCTGCATATGGCCTTTGGTAAGTTCGTCTTTCATTTCATCCAGCAATTCCGCACTGACTTCTGAGAAATTGTTGACGAAGTTTAATGGATTCTGGATCTCATGTGCAATGCCGGCAGTGAGTTCACCGAGGGAGGCCATTTTTTCGGATTGGATCAGTTGGGTCTGTGCTGCTTTCAATTCTTCCAGCGAACGGGATAGGGCAGCATTGGTCTCCTCAATGGCTTTGCGTTTGTTTTCCAGTTCATCGATGGTTTCCTCTAGAAGAATGGCAGTTGTCCGCTTGACCTTTTCCGTTCGGTCAAGCTTGAATAAGGCGATTTCGAGGTCTTTATCAACATCTTTCAGGGATTTGAGGAGGGCTGCTTTTTCCTCCGGGGATAAATGAGGAGAGTCCTGAATGAAGGTTAAAAGGACTTGCAGATGCTGATTCATTAGGAAAAGATAGATAAATGTTAAATGGTAATTGTTAAATGTTAAATGGTAATTGTTAAATGTTTAATGGTTTATTGGTTTATGTGTTTATTCTAACTAATCAATGCTGAAGTATAACATTTGCTCATGCGTTAATTAGGACAGGCAGCTCTATGCTCTCTTTGCTGCGCTACGCTATATGCCCTCTGCTTTTTATTTTTCCTTCAGCGCCACACAGCAGGTCGTCAGGTTATGCATCTCCAGATTGCCGCCGGTGGCCCTCGCCAGTTCTGCATTGGAGAACATGCCAAGCATCGGCACATTCCACACCTTTTTGATGCCTTCAATTTCCTGGGTCATCAATGGCCCTAATGAAAGAATTCTTCCGGCACAACTAAACACCACCAATGCATCTGCGTCAGGCATCTCCGTGGCTTTCAGTTCTTCAACGCCTTTAATTACTTTTTCCATTACATCAAAATCGGGTGGCAGGGAGAAACGTATTTTTGACCCTTCAGGTACCGATCCGCTGCAGTAAAACGAATGGTCGGTCCAATCAATCACCAACCCTGGCCGCATGACAGGATCTCCTTTTTCACGTTGTAATTGCAATGGAAAATTGGCGGCTATTTCTAATAGCAGTCCTTCATTATCCGGCGATACATTTTCAAGCCCGCCATACTTTGTTGTAATGTCCAGTACAGGGACATCATCTACGGTATAGACATGATTGCCTGAACTCCTGGTTACCGTTCTTACCGTACCTACGGCTCTCCAGCCACAGGTAGCTACTCCTTTAATCATGACTTTATCCTCATCCAAAGCCACGCATACCAGGCCCCGGTAGCTTGATTGATCATTGGTAAATACATATTGATCTGAAAATGTAAAATCATCGCCTGCCATGCATCCATACACATTTACATCTTTTCCTACTACATCTTCAAAGCCAAACAGTAATTCTTCTGCATCCGTTTCCATATTGCTGCCGGCAATAAAGAAGGCAGGAGCAGAAAACCTTTCTTTTGCTTTTTGTGCAATCCTGTTTGTTATTTCCCGGTAATTCTTTTCAGGGTAGTCTTCAAAGTAAATTTGAAAGTAGCTTCTATTGATGTCCAGTAAAAGAATGGCAATGGAACCCTTCTCTGTTACTTCATCAATAAACTCGCCATTGGTGGTGCACCCGAAAACCGCAATATCCGCATCATCCATGAGTTTGCAGATGGCCTTGTGATCCTGTTTGACAGATAAAAAAACAATCGCCAGGGTGGGGGTAAAGCCGTCCGCCATGGCATTGTCAAGTGCTGTTTTTATTGCTTCGGGAGAATATCCCTTTATTGATTTCGCGTTCATTTTTTGTTAAATGGTAATGGTTAAATGTTGATAGGTTGATGTGCTAATAGGCTTATAAGCTTATTTTATTTACTCACAATTCACAATTCACAATTCACAACTCACCGCTCACCTTTTTTTCAATTCCTCACATCCATCCGGTTCCATGGTGAAGGCAACGGTTACAATTTTCCATCCTTCATTGCTTTTGACCAGTGTGAAGATGTCCACGCCGCAATGTTCAAATTTGCCGCTTACATCCAGTTCATATGGCACCCAGGCCATGGCAACCTGCTGGTGTATTTTAATCTCCACATCGAGTGCCCTTTCCTGGATGATATACTCCGGGTTGATGAATTTTTTCAATCTATCCTCGAACGAACGCACCGAAATACGTACAGAATCTGCTACTTCTTTCACAGCCCACGTGTGCCCACCGGGGTGAATGATGCTCCTGAAAAGAATAGTGTCCTGCTTTTCGAGGGCCTCAAAAAACTGATTGACTTTTTCAAGGATCAGGTCTTTGTCTTTTTTGACATTTTGCTGGGAGTATCCATTGACAGAAGCGACAAAAAGTAAAAACAAGAGGAGTATAGATTTCGGGAACCGACTATACCAGGCGATTGACTGGCGATCCGGGAGATCGTCAGGTAAAAGTATTATGGCTGCTAAGTTAATACACGTTTTGACATGGCGGAGGAGCGCGGTCAGTTTTTTCATTTTAATGCTATCTGTTATTTGCTGGATGCAAGGCTAACATGCTATGATGTTTGTAGGGGGATTAAAAATCAGGTAAGATGCTGGCATGTAGCATTGGATAATGCTGAAAGATAGTAAAAGGGTTGGGATTGGGAAGTTAGCAGTGAGATTCGGAGCGCAGCGTAGATCCCGCCAAATGCGCAGCATGTGTGGCCGGATAGCATTTAGCAATAGGCAGTTGGCAGTTTGCAAGATGGTATGTGCCTATTTAAAAATTACCTGCCACCGAATACACTTCGAGGTTATTACTCACCGGCAGTTAAATTTTTCGGGCAAAAGTCTCAACTTAGTATAGAGTACCGGAAGTTTTGATGGACGCCTTTAATAATCTGTTTGCCAATATGTGGAAAAACCTGACCATCCTGTTGATGATATTGGTGAATGCCGTCCTTTTCGCCCAGTTGCCCCGGTCC
>DATHZY010000366.1:0-3964 GCA_035458325.1 Saprospiraceae bacterium
CCTTTGACGAATGGACCGACCAGGTTTTTATGAGCACACTACTTACGGATCAACAACTTTTTACAGAGGCAATAAAACAAGGTGGTGCAGCATTTTCCAAAGCTATGGAAACAGATCAGGCTTACCAGGCCTTTCTAAGCATGAAGAAAGTTATGGATGAAAAATTATCCCCGACCTATAACAACCTGATCACAAAAATCCAACCGCTCCAGAAGGATTATGTCACTGCACTGATGGCTGCATACCCGGAACGCCGGTTTTGGGCAGATGCCAATAGCACCATGCGGGTGTCCTATGGTCAGGTTGAGCCTTATGCACCAAGGGATGGTATGTCATACAAAACCCAGACCTACCTTGATGGTATCATGGAAAAATACAAACCTGGCGATTATGAATTTGACGTACATCCGAAGCTGATCGAACTGTTCAATAAAAAAGACTATGGCCCTTATGGAGAGGATGGCAAGATGCCTGTTTGCTTCATTGCCAGTAACCACACCACCGGTGGTAATAGTGGCAGTCCGGCCATTGATGCAAATGGAAACCTCATCGGTATCAATTTCGACCGTGTTTGGGAAGGGACTATGAGTGATCTTTACTACGACCGGTCGATATGCAGGAACATCATGGTGGATATCCGGTATGTCCTTTTCGTGATCGACAAATTTGCCGGGGCAAAACACCTGATCAGGGAGATGAAAATAGTCCATCCAAAAGCCTGAAATGCCAGTTTAATATGCTGAATTTTAGGATATTCCGTTCGTCTTGAGGAATGCATGTTAAACTTTTGTGAGGTTCTGACTTTCAGGGTACCCTGAAAAAGTGAAAATATGTACATTTGTGACCCTCTATAGGGTGATTAGCTCAGTTGGTTCAGAGCGCTGCCTTGACAGGGCAGAGGTCAGCAGTTCGAGCCTGCTATCACCCACCAGAAGCTTGAGAGCGTGAAAACGTGAGAGAGTAAGAGAGTAAGAGAGTGAGACAATGTTACATTGAGTATTATAATAAACTTAGCCTTCGCCTCAGCCTTTCTTTCCAGGCCTCACACAAACTCATGCATTTTGCATTCGGGACGTAGTTCAGCCCGGTAGAATACACGTCTGGGGGGCGTGTGGTCGCTGGTTCGAATCCAGTCGTCCCGACTTTGTCCGCCGAAGCCTTGGCGAAGGCGGACAACCTTTTTTAGCCACCGTAGCTCAGTTGGTAGAGCAACGCATTCGTAATGCGTAGGTCAGCGGTTCGAGCCCGCTTGGTGGCTCTTTCAAAGTGAAGAGTGAAAAATGAAGAGTGAAACTGATCACTGATTACCAATTACCAATTACCGATTACTGATTACCGATCACCGATTACTGATTACAGTATACCGCTAACTGCTCACTTCTAACTGCTAACTGCTAACTTCTCACTGTTCACTGATACTGAATATACACCGGAACCGGATTTAGCTTCAATATCTCCTCAGGTTGCATGACGAAAGGCATCTTCGGATCTACCGTATCGTTCTTATAGAATAATTTAAATCCTGCAAATTGCACTGGTTCATTGGTGATCGTCTGTTTGTACGAACTGAGTTTTAGTTCACGGCGCCCAAAACCATCCATGTGAATGACGAGTTGGACTTCCGGTCGTGTCTCGATCCGCTTATAATTTGTCAACATCGATGTTTTAAACCGATGGACCACGAGTATTTTCGGAGGAAGATTGTTTTCCGCTACTATCTGAGCCAGGTATTCTGAAGCGTAATTAATATCCGCTGCATCCATGGTCCCCAGCTTTTCACCAGGTACGGAGGCAGTCTTCATAGAATATTCCGGATCGATACCCAGATGAACATGGGGAAGCTTCAGGTACTCACGGAGCAATGGAATTTCCTCCTGCAAGGTGCTTCGACCTACCTGAATGTCCAGGAATACCAGGGCGTCAATTCGTTTAGCAATTTCCAGTACCTTTTGAATCTGTGCGTCAGGCATTCTGATCCTGTATTTGCTCCCTTTTCCGGGATCCCGCTGAGCGGTCACAGCGATGTAATGAAGTGCCGGCTTTGCAGTTAGCAATGTATCAGCAGCCTCCCATCGTCTGACTTCACTCTGGAGGCTATCCAGCATCTCGTCCGGTGGCAATGCGCCCAACACCCCCATCCGGGTCGAATATAAATTGCCATAAAAAGCAATAATCCTGTAGAAAGGAAGAAGTGCACCCATTGACGGATATGCATCCCTGACTGGCCATATTACGGAGGTGTCGTTGTGGGAAAGCCTTCTGACAAGTTGGTCGTAAAGTAGCGTATCAAAGGCAGCCGGAGTGCTGACTTGCAATTCTGAAGAATCCGCAACTTCCATGGTGGCTGGTTCCTTTTCTTCAGTGCCGGTAGCCTTTGATGGACCGCAGGCTGTGGATACAACAACCAGTAATCCACCACAAAACGCTATCAAATAAAGGCTTGATTTCAAAATATCGGTCCTGCTGTTGTTCATGATCATTGTGTAAAAACTGGTTACAAATACCTTCCCATGGGCCTTTGTGATTTTGGAAAAACATGGGCAAATGGCCTGATTTGGAAACCCTTATAAACTGTGATTTCATCTGTAAGGAACGATTTTTGTCACTTCCACCAATAATCCGTAAATTTTCACTTCCAAAGACTTATAGATCAACAATATACCAATGCTAAAAATACGAATACTGAGCCTCCTTTTGTTTTTTTGCCTTCAGGGCTTTAGCCAGGCAAACCTCGAAACCAATATGGTTTTTGGAGGCAACTCGATAGACGAGCCAAAGGATATTTCCGTCAATGCAGCTGGAAACACCCTGTTTTACGGAGCAAGATCTTTTTCAACAGATGGCGATGTACCCGCTAATGCAGGTGGCAGCGATTTCTGGATCATGAAGAGAAACCTGGACGGATCCCTGGTTTGGAGTAAAACCTTTGGTGGTTCCGGCAATGATGACCTTGAAGCCGTAATGCCTCATTCAGATGGAGGTGTTCTTGCATTTGGAACAACCCGGACTGATCAGGGACTCTTTGGGGATATCATTGGACTGGCTGGTGGATGGCTGATGCGAACGAATAGCAGCGGTACGATCATCGATGGTAAAATATATGGTGGGGCCATTACCGAAACAGCAGTAGACGCCTTCAGGCACGTGAATGGTAATGTGACGATGGCCATGGAAGCAGGTTCAACGACCCTGAATGGACAAACCAACAATGGAATACTCGATGTGTGGCTCGTGCAGGTTAATCCAGCACTGACCATCGAATGGACCGCCCTTCTTGGCGGCAATGGCACGGATGTCCCTGAAGCAATCACCTCTGATATCAACGGAAATATCTACGTAGCCGCCACCAGCAACTCAAATTTGCCGGACCTTGGTAACAACCAGGGTGGAAAGGATATTTGGGTATTCAAGATTTCCCCTACAGGTGAGATGTTATGGCAAAAAACATTTGGCGGAAGCGAAGATGAAGAAGCCAGCGACATATTATTCCATCCCGATGGTTCTGTTTATGTCCTTGCACACTCTGAATCTGCAGATGGCGATTTTGATGCCAACGATGGACTGAATGATCTTTGGATGATCCGGCTTGCAGGCATAGACGGTGACCTTGAGGGAATGGCAAGGTTTGGTGGCAGTGGTAACGACTTCAACGGCCATGCTGACTTTTACGGAGATGACCAGTTGATTATTTCTACCACCAGTACAAGTTCAGATCTTGATCTCACCGGTAATAAAGGATTAGGGGACGTATGGGTGGTGACGACTGATCTCAATGGCAATATCCTGGAACAAATGAATTATGGTGGCAGCCTCAATGACCTGGCGGTTGATATTGTCACCATCGACAGCGTTTTTTATCTTCTTTCCTCCACACTCTCTGCGGATAAGAATGTGCCCTTCAATACAATCTCCCAGCAGGACCTGTGGTTCTATACGCTTAATCCGAATCCTGATACCTGCTCTG
>DATHZY010000367.1:0-4718 GCA_035458325.1 Saprospiraceae bacterium
CGCGATTAATCGCGTCTCTACATTTTGAGCCTCTACAAAAATTCCTTCGCCTTCGCCTTAGCCTTAGCCTTAGCCTCTCATTAAGACAGACCCGTTATATTTCCATCATTATCGATATCCATTCCCTCCGCTGCAGGCACAGCCGGCAAGCCAGGCATACGCATCATCTCCCCGAGGATCGGCACGACAAAGCCGGCACCGGCAGCTACTTCAAACTCACGGATCGTGATGGTGAAATTGGTTGGCCTGCCAATCTTCTTCTCATCATCGGAAAATGATTTTTGTGTCTTGGCAACACAAATCGGAAATTTATCAAAGCCAAGTTTTGCGTATTCTCTCAATTGCGATTTTGCTTTCGCTGAATATTCAATATGGGAAGCACCGTAAATTTCTGTGGCTACGGTTTTGATTTTATCTTCTATTGATAAGCTCCAGTCATAGAGTGCATGATAATTATTTACGCCTGCTTCGATCACATCCACCACAGCCTGCGCAAGGTCTCTTGTTCCCTCACCCCCTTTAGCCCAGCCTTTGGAAAGCACCGCCTTGGTGCCCAACTCCTGGCATCTTTGCTGTATGTATGCTATTTCTGCATCGCTGTCTGAAATGAAACTGTTGATCGCCACGACCGGTGAAAGGCCAAATTTCTTGCAGTTTTCTATGTGCTTCTCCAGATTCTCAAAACCCTTTTGCACACGAGCCAGATCTGGCGTGTTGTATTCTTCCTTCTTAGCACCTCCATGATGACGTAGCGCACGAATTGTAGCCACGAGCACGATAGCCTTCGGCTTCAGTCCGGCAACCGGGCATTTCAGATCAAGGAATTTTTCAGCACCAAGGTCAGCACCGAAGCCTGCCTCTGTCACTACATAATCACAGAGTGACATCGCGGTCTTGGTCGCGATGATCGAATTAGTGCCTTGCGCAATGTTTGCAAAAGGACCACCATGAATGATAGCTGGATTCCCTTCAAGGGTCTGGACCAGGTTAGGCTTGATAGCATCCTTCAGCAACAAAGCCATCGCGCCCTGCGCATTGAGATCTCTTGCATACACTGGTTTCTTATCAAAAGTGTAACCAATGAAAATACTACCCAGTCTGTTTTTAAGATCTTCAAAGTCTTTTGAAAGGCAAATAATAGCCATCACTTCAGAGGCAGCGGTGATGTTAAACCCATCCTCACGCATGATCCCATTGCCACTGCCACCCACACCGATGATGATATGCCTTAGCGCGCGGTCGTTCATATCCATCACTCTCTTCCAGACCACTGTACGTGGGTCGATATCGAGCTCCTGGTTGTTGAGCTGTATCCTGTTGTCAATCAGTGCCGCCAGCAGGTTATTGGCTTTTTCTATCGCAGAGAAATCACCCGTAAAATGCAGGTTGATATCCACCATCGGGATGACCTGTGAGTATCCGCCACCCGCTGCGCCTCCCTTGATACCGAAAACCGGACCCAGGGAAGGTTCTCGCAAGGCCACACCGGCTTTCTTGCCGATCTTATTCAACCCATCGCACAAGCCTATAGAGACGGTGGTCTTCCCTTCCCCGGCAGGGGTCGGGCTGATAGCCGTCACCAGGACCAGGTTGCTTTTGCTGATTTTGTCTTCGTTGATCAGGGAGAGCGGGAGTTTAGCCTTGTATTTACCGTAGTATTCAAGGTCATCCTCCGGGATATTCACCTTGGCGGCGATCTCACGGATATGCCTGATGGCAGCAGCCTGGGCGATTTCCAGGTCAATATTCACTTCTTTTTTAGCGGTCTTGTCGGTACTCATTTTGTCTGATTTATGCTGGAGGGACTACAAAGACCCTGCCATGCCTGAAAAGGCGACCAAAATACAATGCCTTAGGCAATTGAGGAATATTTCTTAGAAAATGTAGGCGTGTGCTCAGTAATCGGTATTCAGTAAGCGGTATTTGGTAATCGGTATTCAGTAAGCGGTATTTGGTAAGCGGTATTCGGTAATCGGTATTAGGTATTCAGTGATCGTAAGGAGAAAGACGTATCTGATTGAATAGGCCCGACTTTCAAGTCGCGGGGTAGAAGGTCGGTATTCAGTAGGCAGTATTCAGTAATCTGTTAAATGGTAAATGGTAAGGAAACGGGGTGACTATCTAACATTTACCGTTTACCATTTAACGTTAACCATTTAACCTTTTCACCATTTAACCATTTAACCTTTTCACCATTTAAACATTTAACCTTTAACATTTACCATTTAACCATCTAAGCTCCTAAGCGAACCATTTAAACATTTAACCACCAACCACTTCATCCAAAAAATACCCATCCCTGTAAATCACCTTTCCATCCGCGATGATCTCCCCACCATTCTTCATATTAGAGATCATATCCCAATGCACAGATGATTGGTTCTTGCCTCCGGTCTGCAGATAGGATTGTCCGACAGCCATGTGGATGCTGCCACCGATTTTTTCATCGAAGAGAATATTCCTGGTAGCGCGTTGGATCCTGTAGTTTGTGCCAATAGCCACCTCGCCAAAATAACGTGAACCTTCAATAGCAAAAACCTGATCAAGCACCTCCTGCCCTTCTTCAGCTTCCCATTTCACTACCTGACCTTTTTCTACAGTCAATGTAATGCCCCGTACATCATGACCACTGTATACAGATGGAAAATCAAAATGTACTACACCTTCCACACTGTCTTCGATGGGCCCGGTAAAGACTTCACCTGATGGCATGTTAGCACGTCCATCACTATTGATCCATATTCTGTCCTTGACGGAGAAGCGGATATCGGTCTTTTCATTTTTATAGTTGATCTGATCACAAGTATTCAGATAGTCAACATATCGTTGTTGCGTCTTCCTCACTTCAAGCCAGGCGGCAACAGGATCATCTTCATCGAGACGACAAGCCGAAAAAACAAACTGCGCATACTCCTCAAGTGTCATACCTGCTGCAGCCGCTGATGCCTCCGTCGGATATTGACAAAGGCTGCGTACTAAACTCTTATCCGCCGTTCTCGAAAAATAAAACTGATTGGCTTTAGCACCCGCTGCAGCCCTTCTTTTCTTCTGCTCCGGGGTAGCAGGCAGGTCTTCATGCAAGTCATAGGGTGCTCGTATCGCCAGGAAGGCATCAAAATGCTCCATGGCATAAAGATGAAACGCAGATTCCATATCGAGCACCGGCCCTTTAGCTTCCAGCCAATACACAAATGCCTTGTCCCGAAAACTCAGGTCATACTCTACCGCGACACCAGACTTGGTAGCTTCACGATGGATCTCAAGCAATAAAGGCTCAGCCAGGAATGTACTGGAGACAAACAAGCGTTGTCCTTCCTTGATCTGTAGACAATAATGTAAAAGGAGATCTGCATATTTCTGCAGCAACACCCCATCGGGTGTGTAGGAATGTTTCATGCCGTACTACTTTACCACTCTTTTGGACGATAGGGATACCGCACGGCATATGCATCATTGATCATAGTCGTCAGCATCTCCCTCAGTTTATCAATATTTTCTCCGGTCGCTGCTGAGATCAGGATAGTCTCCATGCCAAATTCGTTTCGCAAGCGGTCCTGTAGCTCTTCTTCGATCTGCAGTTTGATTTCATCTTCCAGGAAATCATCATAATTCAATTTACGGTACTGATCTATTTTGTTGAGCACCATGATGGTTTGTTTCTGCTCTACCTTGATCTCCAGCAAGGTTTGATTGACCGCAGTGATGTGATCTTCGTATTGTGGATGAGATATGTCGACGACATGCAACAGGATATCTGCCTCATGTACTTCATCCAAGGTAGATTTAAAACTCTCCACCAGGTGGTGTGGAAGTTTACGAATAAATCCAACCGTATCACTCAGTAAAAAAGGCATGGTGCCAAATACGATCTTGCGCACAGTCGTGTCGAGGGTGGCAAACAATTTATTCTCCACAAAAACTTCACTCTTACTCAACACATTCATCAAGGTAGATTTGCCAACGTTGGTATAGCCGATCAATGAAACGCGGATGAGTTCTCCCCTGCCCTTACGCTGGGTGATGCTCTGCTGGTCTATCTTCTCCAGTTTCTTTTTGAGAAGCGAGATCTTATCTCTTACGATACGACGGTCAGTCTCGATCTCCTGCTCACCGGGTCCTCTCATACCTATACCCCCACGTTGTCTTTCAAGGTGGGACCACAGACCACGGAGGCGAGGCAACAAATATTGAAGTTGTGCAAGCTCTACTTGTGTCCGTGCTTGTGCTGTCTGTGCGCGGGCCGCAAAAATATCCAGGATCAGGCTCGTCCGATCGACGATCTTGACTTTCCATTCTTCTTCCAGGATATTGGTCTGCTTACCGGTCAGGTCATCATCAAAGATGGCAAGATCAATATCATGCTCCTCGATATACTTACCGATTTCCTGCACCTTGCCGCTTCCGATAAAGGTCTTCGAATCCGGCTTGGCCATCTTCTGGATAAAGCGCTTAGCCGTATCTGCACCGGCTGTCTGTGCCAGGAATTCAAGTTCATCCAGATATTCCAGTACTTTTTCTTCAGTCTGCGGAGGCTGCACCACACCAATCAATACCGCCCTTTCTTTATGTGGCCCTTCCTGGAGTTTTTTCTTCTCTCCGAGGTTCCATTTGTTTTTTGCTAATGCCATTATCTGGTAACAATGATTAGATGGGTAAAGTTATTAAATAAGGCGAAGGCTGAGGCTGAGGCTAAGGATTCAAGCAAATTAAAAATTTCC
>DATHZY010000368.1:0-2718 GCA_035458325.1 Saprospiraceae bacterium
AGTACGTTGTTTCGGTGAAGCGAACGGTTCAGCAGCACTAACCGTCAGTGGTGGTGTTGCTCCTTACAGTTATTTGTGGGATGTGGGTGCGCAGACAACACCTGAAATCAACCAACTGCCAGCCGGTCAATATACATGTGCGATCACCGACAATAATGGTTGCCAAAGTCAGGCAGTTGTCCAGGTCAGCCAACCTGATGCACTTACCGTGACCAATACCCAGATCGTCAATGCTTCCGGAACAGAACAAAACAATGGAAGTATCACCATAGAAGTCGCAGGTGGTACTGCGCCTTACAGCGTAGTCTGGAGTAATGGAGCAACAGGTACAAGTATCCTTGGACTGGTACCTGGAGAATACTCTTACACGATTACTGATGTGAATGGATGTATCTGGTCCAATGCTTCTGCCCCAGTGGTCATCACCGGAACAGTTTCTACCACCACACCTGAATGGAGTGAATTTATATCCATTGTTCCTAACCCATCCAAGGGGAATGTGATGGTCAGTTGGAAAGGACTGACAAATGGAAATGGCACGATGACCTTACTCAATCTGGCTGGTCAACGTCTGTTGAGTAAAACGATTACTTCAGGTACAGGCAATTGGGATTTATCCGCTGCTGCCTTATCCAGTGGAGTCTATATTGTATTGTTTGAAATGAATGGCGAAGCTGCTCCTTTCAAACTGGTGGTTTTATAACAGGAAGTAGAAGAATGGTCGTTACTATCAGATTAAATCTTGTAGTAACGGCCTTTTCTCCTGAATAAATAAAAAAGCCTGATGAAATTTCATCAGGCTTTTTTCATGTAAAGCGCTTTTGATCAGGCAGCCGCCGGAGCTGAAGCACCGGCTGATTTACGAGGTCTTCCACGCTTGCCACCGCTGGATTTAGGAGCAGCCTTTTTAGCTGTCTTTTTCACGGATCCTGCAGGACGGCCTCTCTTACCAGCTTTCTTTGCCGGTTTGGCTGTAACTGCTTTAGCCGCTGCCTTCTTTGAGCCAGGCTTGCGGCCACGTTTTGCTCCTGTTGTTTTAGCAGCAACTTTCTTGGCTGCCTTCTTTGCACCAGGCTTGCGTCCACGTTTTGCACCTTTCTTTTCGGCAGGTGCACTTGCTGAGCTTCCTAATTTCGCCAATACCCAATCAGTAACTCTTCTGCGGGTAGTTGCATCAAGGCCATTCAGTGCGTCATACACAGCTGACATCGCCTTTAATTCCGGATCATTCATGTTGATTCATTTAGTTAAAAAATATTAATTCAAGCGTTATGCCTTTTCAAGAATACCGAACCAGAAATTTTGCTAAATCCGATATAATACAAAGGTAATAGCATTTATTATACCAAACCAAACAGCGGTTAACCGATATTGTTTCCATGCCTGTACGATGAGAGTAGTGGACAATAATTTTGTACTGCTCAAGACATTGGAAAAGCATTAAATGATTTCCGATTATTCATGTTGAATTTATTCGCTTGCGCTGTATTCGTCTTCATTTCAGCATTCCCTTTCGAATAAAATGAATAACCTGCATCCGCCAGGTAATTGTGCATCGTCATACAAAAATGGAGTAGGGCAGGTCATCCGGGATCCGTTGGCAAGGTGAATTTTTTCTCAATTGTTAAAGACTAACGGGAATACATGTTCCCAATTATTACTTCATGTATTTTGGGATACAAATCAGATTGTCGCCAACTGGCACATACAAATAGTAGGATGGCCTGATGTATCTTTTTCTTAATTTTGAACCATGAACTATACTCTACCTGTAAAGCAACCCGCTTGCTTTAAGAGATGCATTTTGTTTGCTATCACCTTGCTGGTATCCGGCGTTGCTACCTCACTCACCGCACAGAAGTATTTCACGGCCGAAAATACTTTTGCAGTTAAACTGGGAACTACAAAACCCTTATATGAAATGGCCAGTGCCTTGCCAACAGATTCACTTAAGCTCAAGGAACGAAAAGCCAATAAACCGAGGATCATTCCCAATTTTGCGGGCAGAAGACAGATGATCAGCCACAATCCTGATGCACTGCCTAAGGGTCCTGACCCACTCTTCAATCCAGGTCAAAGCCGGATGCCAACAAACGATATCTTTCCAATCGTCAATATCGAAGGAATTGGTGAAGCATCCTCCGGGTCTACGCCTCCGGATGTCAATGGGGATATCGGCAGGGATTTCTATGTTGAAATTGTCAATGCCACCTTTTTCAGGGTGTTTGATAAATCGGGTGCACCCGTCAGTGGACTGATCTCGGCGAATTCTATCTGGAGCCAGGTACAACAGACCTCGGCAGGTGATCCTATCCTTTTATATGACCAGGCAGTCGACAGGTGGTTCCTGACAGAATTTCCGTCCAACAACCGGGTCCTGGTAGCGATATCGCACACCAGTGACCCACGTGGAAGCTGGGATGCCTATGCCTTCCAGACACCGAGGTTTCCTGATTTTCCTAAATATGGGATTTGGGGTGATGCTTATTATCTGACGACCAATGAAGGAGGCAATAGTTTTCCTATCTATGCTATCAATCGTGAGGATATCCTCGCAGGAGTGGAAATCGCAAGGATCCAGCGGCTGACAGTTCCTAAAATCGGAGGCGTATTTTTTGAGGTAGGCCAACCTGTTGATTGGGATGGATTAGTGCCTCCACCAGCGGGAAGTCCGGGCATTGTAGTAAAGCTTAACGATGATGATTGGGGTACGACATC
>DATHZY010000369.1:0-8680 GCA_035458325.1 Saprospiraceae bacterium
TCTTCCCATCAAGTCATATACGCTGCAGGATTTATATTGCTGCTCATCACCAACAATTTCTATCACGCCATTGCTTTGAGTACATAAAAACAGATTGTCTGATTTATGGGAAAGTGGCTCAACAGCAGAAATATTGGAAGGCAGGAACTGAACAACATAGCCCTCCGGAGGAATAGAGGTTAGGACGTCGCAGTTGGCATCATCGTCATACAGGATGGTAGGATTTGAGTGATCGCCACCAAAGCAGGCCGATTCACTAAAGTCATTATTATTGATCGAAACCCAGGGTCCATATATATTGCCTGTTGGATCTTCATTGTCAAAGCTAAATCCTTGTCCGGGGAAATAATACGAGCACTGGGACAAGTCAATAGGGCCAAAGTGAAGTTCGATAGTCCCGTTTTCATAAAACCACATTTGAAAACTGATGGAGTGGTTTTCACCATGCTCATCATATTCATCTAGGACAAACACATTATGGTATTCAATCACTAAGGCTTTCAATTGGTTTATGATCGTGGAAGCATATCTTACTTCAGAATGCAAATAAGGTGTATCCAGAATAGGAGCTATGGTATATTCTACTGCGAATAAATAAAGGTTGTATTCCGGGGATGCTGGAAAATAACCTAAACCATCACTATCGATGATAACATTATCCAATGTATCTCCGAAGAAGGGAAACTCAAATCCGAAATCAAAGTTCTTTTCCCAGTAGTATGGATCTTCGCCGGCAACGCCCAACTCGATATTCACGGAGTTATAATCTATGATGGTGTCATAGTTCGCCTGAAAATGGTTGATTTCATAGGATTGAGCAGCGCAAATGACCGGAAGGGCAAGTTGGAGAAATAGCAGGTTGATGGTTTTCATGATGAGGTTATTTTTAGGTTTAGTGAAGGTACTGTATTCTTTTTTGTGCTGCAGCTAAGCGACTGCTTAAGTCAACGTAAGCTCAACTTTGTTCTTTTACAGCAGGCTGCGGCGGCTATTGCATCATACACCTCTTACTCTCTTACCTCTTACCCTCTCACACTTCTCAGATGCTCTCGAGCCAATCCCTCGTCATCTCTCCCCGCGTATCCCCTGTGTTGAGCGTCGAAGCAGGTTCAAACAGCATCACCGAAACTTCATGCTCTGCGACCGGACGGTGTTCTACGCCGCGGGGGATGATGAGGAATTCATTTTCTTTCAGTACAATCGTCCGGTCCCGCAGTTCCATGTTGAATTCACCCTTCACAACAAAGAACATTTCGTCTTCGTGATCATGCTTGTGCCAGACAAATTCCCCTTTGAATTTGACGAGCTTGACGTGCTGACCATTGAGTTCGCCGGCGATGCGGGGGTTCCAGTGATCGTGGATGAGGGATAATTTTTCCGGGAGATTTACTTTGTCCATGACTTGAAAGATAGAAATTAAATATACGGACTAGTGAGGGCCAGCTCGCAAAAATCGGTTTCACTGAACATGAAAATTGCCTGACGTTGGAAACGTCTGCACAGACTATTACCTGATGGAAGATTTTTTTGAATTGACGTACGCGAGCGCAGGTCCAACCTACGCTCACCCAAGGTATTTATAAGCGGCTCGCGGCAACCATCAAAGCATATAGACAATCAGAGAAAAGTTTCGCATTGGTACCCCCTTTCAGGGGGCAAAGGGGGCATACAAGCCTTTTTTCGTACTTTTCACTCCCTCACCCCTCGTCCAGGTTCTCATCACAGTCCCAGTATCCAGAGGATTTGACACTTCGGACTCATTAATGGCACATAAATGGATATAAAGCAGGTAGTCGGACATCTTAGTGTTCCGGCGCAGTATCATGTACCCCGGGATCATCAATTTAAAACCACCTTTAGAGCGTTTTGAATAACGATCTAAGGGATATGACAATTTTTGTAAGACGTTGATAATCAACATCTTTATTTATGTATAAAGCGGTTATTTGAGTCGCCTTTTATCTTTCCCCCCTTAATCCTTGTCCTATGAGAAGTCAATACCACATACCAAAGGTGCAGATGGAGAAGATGATGGCTTTTGTCATCCTCCTGTTGATGACTCCCCTTTTCATCAAAATACAAGCCCAATCACTCAAAATAACGGCTACCGGAACAGGTCAGACCACGGGCCATATTGCCAATCTCAGTATCACCAACACCACAGGATCAACGGTCAGGATCAATCCACAAACCTGCTATATCCCTTCGGATGGAAAGTATCAACCCTATGTAGCCACCATACCTGGTACCTCTGTACCACCGGGCACCAGTTTTCTTCCTGTCCAGGGTTATTGCGCAAATGTATATGCCCATCCGGTCCCGGATGGCAACCCAATGCCACTGGTTTCAGATTGGATTCCGGTGATTCAGCCTGCAATAAATATCCCCAGGGGAGGCACCAATATCCTGACTACACCGGCAGTGCCGGCATTTAAACCCGAGGATGTTGCTGGTCTTATCCAATCACCAGGCTATGCTGCATTGCCGGCTAAAGCATCAACTAACATCACCACCACCTGGCCAAATACAAATATCCTTTTCGAAGGAACGATTAAACCAGGGTCTCATCCAAAAACCTTTGCACCAGTCCTCGTAGAGGCAGTAAACAGTATTACAAAAGGGTTTGATGACCTCAGGCAGGCAGGCATTATAAATACTGCCTTCAGTGGTGATCCGGAAAAAGAAAGGGAAGCCATCATTCAACAATCCTTTTGGATGTATACTGCCCGTATCACAGGAAAGGAATATCAAAAGGAACAATTTCGCGAAAAGGTGTTCAGTCAGTTTGAAGACAATAGTGGTACTGAGGTAGAAAGTTTATCAGCGGAAGAAAAGGAAAAACTGAAAAGTGGAATTGATGTTTTCTGGAACACATTTATCAATGTCAGCATCGAGGCAAAACTTCTGAACGGATCAAAAAATGCGGCTGGACCAACGAGCAACGCAAGCACTATAATGCCCCCCTGGGATAAAATCCAATTGACCGATTCACGAATGAAGCCCGGTAATGATTATATGAGTGCAGGACAAAATAATTTTCCATGGATCCCCGTGATCGCCGGTGCGGTGGGAGCGGGCACCCTTGTCTATTTACTGTCTGACGGTGAAGAAAAGAAAGATTCTATCGATTGTACATTTACAGCTTCTGCTACACCAACGAACACTACCTGTGGACAATCGAACGGAAGTATCACGCTGAATGTTAGTCCACCAGGATCATATTCGTATCTGTGGTCAAACGGAGCAGTAACTCAAGCACTCAATAATATACCTCCAGGAAATTATTCAGTGACCGTGACCATAGTGGGTACCACTTGTACCCAGGTTGTGCAAACAACAGTCACCAACCAGAATCAAAGTTTCAATGCTACTATTTCAGCCCAGAATACGGATTGTGATCAACCCAATGGTTCTGTTACCGTCACACCAACACCACCAGGAGCCTATACTTATCTCTGGTCGAATGGTGCAACTACACAAAATCAAACCAATCTTCCTGCGGGTAATTATACCGTTACGATTAGTGCAGGAGGTACATGTGAAAGAATACTCTCTGCTCAAATCGGGACCAAACCTTTTCAACCATCTGTATCTTTTACGACTACCCCGTCCACTTGCGGAGGATCTGATGGCGCTGCCACTATTGTGGTGAATCCACCGGATCAATATACCTATGCATGGTCCAATGGGCAGAGTGGCTCGGGCATATCAGGAGTGGAAGCAGGATCATACAGCGTGACCGTATCAAAGCCAGGCACACCATGTACCTATGTAGCAAATGTAGTGGTGCCTGATATACCCGCTACTTTTTCGGTTACCATTTCATCGACGATGTCCGGATGCGGATTATCAAATGGTACTGCCAATGCAACGGTTGATCTGCCTGGTACATATAATTTCATATGGTCAAATGGACAAACAGGTCCTCAGGCTTCAGGATTGGCAGAAGGATTATATACGGTTACTGTTACGATCCCCGGAACCTCGTGTTCTGAAGAAGCCAGTGTTACGATTACCGAAACGCCCGCCTCCTTTGTAGTTTCTTTGACCTCCACCCCGGCAGGTTGCGGACTGTCTGACGGAACGGCAACGGCGACAGTCAATCCACCGGGAGCCTATAATTACATGTGGTCAAATGGACAATCAGGTTTTCAAATTTCAAATCTTGCTCCCGGGAATTATACAGTAACGGTCACCTTGCAAGGCGAAGATTGCACTCAACAAGGAAGCATCGCTGTACAATCCACTCCATTTCCTGCTACTATATCAACGACCACAACACCCTCTTCATGTGGAGGATCTGACGGTACAGCATCAGCAACGGTAACACCACCGGGTGAGTATAATTATCAATGGTCAAATGGACAAACCAATAGCCAGTTGTCAGGAGTGAGTGCCGGAACCTATACAGTGACTGTCACAATCCCAGGCACCAATTGTTCGAAGGAAGCAACAGCAACGGTAGGAGAAACACCAGCTACTTTTACGGTAAGTGTCACTACCACACCTTCGGGATGCGGTTTAAATAACGGCACAGCGACAGCTACTGTCAATCCACCAGGCAATTATGATTATACATGGTCAAACGGCCAAACCGGCAGCCAGATATCTGGAGTACCCGCAGGATCCTATACAGTGACAGTTTCAATAGCAGGTACATCATGTTCGAAAGTAGTAACCACGACGGTCGATCAGTTGCCACCTTCCTTCACGCTATCATTTAATTCTACACCATCCGGATGTGGACTGAACAATGGATCTGCGGTCGTGAATGTGAATCCGCCCGGCACTTATACCTACCTGTGGTCCAATGGCGCTACAGGTATGCAAATCACAAATGTCGGACCCGGTGTATACACAGTGACGGTTACGATTATCGGAACTTCTTGTTCAACTTCAGGCTCAGTAACTGTAGGACAAACAGGTGGTGGCGGCTTTACGGCAAGCTTTGCCACAGTCAACGCAGATTGTGGAGTAGCCAATGGATCAGCAACAATTACCGTGAGCCCGCCCGGAGAATACACATACCTGTGGTCCAATCAACAGACAGGCAATAAGCTGCAAGGAGTTGGTCCGGGAACCTATTCAGTTACTGTCACAGATGCAGGTGCTTGTTCGGAAGTCTTTTCTGTTTCAATAGGAGAGGACATCGCTGAATACATTAACATCCTCAACACCACACCGGCCACCTGTATTGGTGGAGGTAATATCAGATTTACAGCCACCACACCCGGTGCAGGCCCATTGGTCATTGAAGTAGTAGGGCCAGGAGGAACAGTAATGTTTACAGTAGGCTCGGGAGTTTATGACCTCTCGTCATTTATGACAGTATTACCTGGTATGTATACCATCACCGTGACGGATCAGTCGATAGGACCTATATGTTCGGAAACGGTAAGTGCGACTATATCAGATGTAACACCTCCCACTGAATTGCTGGATGATTTTTATTTCACAGAGGGAACGCAACCTCTAAACGAAAATGCACTGGAGAATGATGAAGGATTCAATATTCAAATGACCCAGGTGGACAATGAAGATGGAGGTACGGTGTCCTTTATGCCAAATGGTAATTTTACGTTTATCGCGGATTTAGGATTTAGCGGGGAGGCTTCCTTTGTCTACACCGTCACCGATGCTTGCGGAAATACAAGTACCGCTATTGTGACTATTGTAGTGGATGAAGTGCCATGTGATATTGACGTGGATTATGAAACCACACCTGCTTCATGCGGACTGGAAGATGGATCCATCACCGTTATCGTCAGCGGACCTGGCGAGTATGAGTATGAATGGAGCAACGGGGATTCTGGGCCTACGATTCAAAATGTTCCTCCGGGAGGGTACATTGTGACCATCACTGATCTGGAAATAGGTTGCACCTTCGAAGGAACAATCATATTAGAGGGACTACCTGCAGATTATATTGAGGATATCGTATTGATACAACCCACCTGCGAAGGAGATGGTGATATTCAATTTACCGCGCTTAGCCCCAGTGGGAATAGTCTGGTCATGTTAGTGGAACATCCTTTTGGCGGTGGTGATTTTGAAATAGAACCGGGTTTAATACAATTATCGGATTATGTTACCACGGTACCTGGAGAATATTTCGTTGAAGTATCGGATCCGGAAGCAGGTCCGGGGTGTTCAGAGTCCTTTACAGTAACGCTCAACCAGCCACCTCTGCCGGAAATTGAGGTTGTAGAAATATTTCCTCCCTCTAGTCCGGGAGCCATGGATGGATCTGCTTTTGTTGAAGTGATTACGCCTGGTCAGCAACCTTACGCTGTGTATGTTGATGGTATGTTTTCTTTTATAGTGAATCAAAGCAACTTCTTTTTATTGGGACTCGGCGTAGGAGTCCATACGGTACATCTGGTAGATATCCAGGGATGTCCATCCAATACCGTGCAGTTTTTTGTGCCCGCACCGACTGAGGCTTTTTCTTTTGGCGTCAGCATCACCGATGCAGGTACGTATAGCACATCCAATGAACAACCCTCCATCTATCATCCCGGTAATAACTGGCGAAGCGTGCTCTCCGGATCATACCGGTTTGATGTCGGAAATATTCAACAGGTCGTCAGGGTACTCTATGCTCCAAGGCTCCGGATGAATATCGGGGAAAGCGCAAATGGATTTGTTGCCATGGAATACCTATCCGGACCGCAGGATGTCAAATGGAAAGGTATCGGTTTACGCGCGCAGGCAGGATTGGGGACCTATGTTGAACTGCATGACCCAGTGGTTGATCAAACAGCAGTACCATACTACTGGCTGATTCGTGCTTCAGCGGAGCGTACTGTATTCAAGCGGATACTCCTCACGGGAAGTGTATCCGCCAGAGGCTTAGATTTTATTGCTCCTATCAGTTATGAATTTGGTTTCCGGATGCCGTTTTATACGTGGAATAAAAGCGGGAGCTTGTAGAAAGCCAAAGGAATAAAGAGTAAGGAATAACGAGCAAGGAATAACGAATATCGAAGTAAAGAAGAAAACGATTATTTTTCTTCAGACAATATTTTTCAATCTTCACTTTGTTATCCCGGGATTTCGGAAGAACATGGTTTCGTAGAAACCTGTGACTGGAGAAAACAGGGATCGTTTATCGGCGTAGCCGGGACGAGGGCAAAATAGTTGAGGTTATAGGATTTTGATAAAATACATGACGTTAAAAACGTCTGCACAGACAATTACCTGTCAACAGCTCTCTTTGATCAGACGCACGCGAGCTTAGCTATAAGCTAAGCTCAACGTTGTTTATTTACAGCGGCCGCAGGCCGCTGTTTCTACAAAATAGAAATACAATGAATCTTTCGATTTGGTACCCCCATTTAGGGGGCAAAGGGGGCTACATTACTCACGACTTACCCATCCCCTTCAAGTACTTATCAAACCACCCCATCAATCGCAGGTTGTAATCATAGCGTGCAGTTGAATTAGCATTGCCATGTCCTTCTCCAGGATAGAAGACTAGTTCTACAGGTGTGGTGGTCCTGCTCTTGATATGACGGTAGAGTTCCATAGACTGTCCGGGATGCACCCGAGGGTCATCCTTGCCATGCATGATCAGTAATGGTGTCTTGCATTGATCCGCATAATACACCGGACTACGCTTGAGGAAGAAATCATAATCCTCGTACACCCATTTGCGCGCATGCACGAGGTATTCTTCTTTCGGAATATCCGTTGTACCCCACTTGGAAACATTGTTGCTGATGCCTACAAACATTACGCCTGCAGCAAACCGATCTGAATAACGGGTGGACAACCAACCCGTCGCATAACCGCCATAAGATCCACCGGTCACACCGACTTTAGTACCATCCACTAGTCCACTTGCGATGAGATGATCAACACCATCGACTACATCATCAAATTCTTTTCCTGCAGGATCACCCTGACTGGTCAATGAAAACTTCACCCCACGGCCATTTGAACCGCGATAATTAGGATAGAACACTGCATAGCCTTCAGCAGCGCCGGCATGACCCGGATTGCTATAGCCTGTCAACCATCCATTGTTGAAATGCGCTTCAGGTCCGCCATGTACGATAGTGATCAACGGATATTTTTTACCGCTTTCTTCATGCAAAGGCCGGATGAGGATGCCTTCGATTTCCAGCCCGTCTTTCGCTTTATAGCGCACTACTTCTTGCTTTGCAAATTCGATTTCTTTCAAGACCGGATTGCTGTCAGTCATTCTCTTTATTGCTGTCTGGCCTGCACCCTCGATAAATAATTCAGTAGGATGATTGTATCGGTCAGCTATGAAGAGTCCCCTTCCATTGGGCGCTATTTCAAAATGACTGATGTTAAATCCTTTTTCGATAGATTGAAACACTGGCTTTGATTTAGCATCCGCCTTGATGATTCCATAGACCGACTCAACACCCATGCTTCCGATAAAATGTACTTGTCCGGGATCCTGCCAGATGATCTGTTCAAACATACCTTCCCAGTCTTTTTGAAGGATAGTTGGCTTGCCTCCTGTAGCAGGAGCGACAAATAAACTACCAGCGGTAGGATCATTGAGATCCGATGCTGCAATAAAGGCGATCTGAGTACCATCAGGACTCCATTGGAAATCACCCATTTTACCCTGGTGATCAATAGTTGACAAAACCTGCATGGTAGTTACATCCACAATCGAAATACTGACAGCCATGTAGGAATC
>DATHZY010000370.1:0-4893 GCA_035458325.1 Saprospiraceae bacterium
GAATCCAGGTATATATCAACCGGGATCAGATTTGTCCTGGAGAAGATAAGACGCTCTATGACGAGGTATACAAGCATTTGCTTGATCTTGGAGATTTTATTGGTGTCAAGGGATACACGTTTGTCACTAAGACAGGTGAAACCTCTATTCACGCCAGTGAGATCAAATTGTTGAGCAAGTCCCTGAAACCATTGCCGGTGGTCAAAATCGATGCGGATGGAGTAGTGCATGATGCATTTACTGATCCGGAGCAAAGGTATCGCCAGCGTTATGTAGATCTCGTCGTCAATCCCGGGATCCGAAAAGTTTTTCAGGATAGGACGACTATGTACAACACCATGCGTAACTACCTGAATGCAAAGGGATATCTTGAAGTGGAGACACCCATATTGCAACCATTATATGGTGGAGCTGCTGCCAGGCCGTTTAAGACCCACCACAATACGCTCGACATGACCCTTTACATGCGAATTGCCAATGAGCTTTACCTTAAGCGATTGATAGTGGGTGGGCTTGAAGGGGTATATGAATTCAGCAAGGACTTCAGGAATGAAGGTATGAGCCGTTTCCATAATCCTGAGTTTACGCAGATCGAACTCTATGTAGCGTATAAGGATTATGAGTGGATGATGAATCTTGTAGAAGAAGTCATCGAGAAAGTAGCCCTGGATATACATGGAGATACAAAAGTACAGGTAGGGGAGCACCTCATTGATTTTAAGCGGCCCTGGAAACGATTTACCATGTTTGAAGCCATTGAGCATTTTACCGGAATCGATATCAGTGAAATGGACGAGACAGCATTGCGGGAAACGGCGAAGAAACTCCACATCCATATTGATGGTAAACTCGGTAAAGGCAAAATAATCGATGAGATCTTTGGAGAGAAATGTGAAGCACAGTTAATCCAGCCGACCTTTATAACAGATTATCCTGTTGAAATGTCTCCGCTTGCCAAAAAGCACAGATCCAAGCCTGGACTTGTTGAAAGATTTGAAGCCATTTGTAATGGGAAGGAGATCTGCAATGCATTTTCTGAATTGAACGATCCGATCGATCAGCGTGCACGTTTTGAAGAACAACTTGAACTTGGAAAACGTGGAGATGAAGAAGCGATGATGCTGGATGAAGATTTTCTACGAGCGCTTGAATATGGTATGCCACCGACAGCGGGTCTCGGAATTGGAATGGACCGATTGGCGATGATTATGACCAATTCGAAATCCATCCAGGATGTTATTTTCTTCCCACAGATGAAAAAAGAGGCTGAAAGTTAGCAGTTATCAGTTAGGAGTGAGAAGTTGGTGATGCCACGTAGGGGCTAAATGTCGGTAGCATCAAAAAAAGTTAAATCCATCGTGCCCTGCAGGGGCACAACACGACCACCCCCAAATCTGTGTTATTTTTTTTTTTTTAGAAAGAGAGTTATTGGTCACCGAGTAAGTAACATAACATCATTGCACAATCAAATTGAATAGCCATGACCTTCAGGTCGTGGGAAGAAAAGTCACGCAGGATTAAATGGAATAGCCCCCAATTTCAATGGGTAGGATTTACAATGCTGGTTTATTCCAAACCGCTATGGGGGAAGCTTGCAATCTCTGTGATTCCCCCTTTGACGGTGTCGCCAATTTTAACCAGGATTTCGCAGTCAATTGGAAGGAAGACATCCACCCTGCTGCCGAACTTGATAAATCCAAATTCTTCACCCCGACTTAGTAATGCTCCTGGTTTAGTATAGCAAACAATCTTACGGGCTACTTTTCCGGCAATCTGCCGTACCAGGATGAGACTGTTTTTCTTCTTGATGACCACCGTATTCCGCTCGTTGAGTTCGGAGGATTTGGGATGCCAGGCCACCAGGTATTCGCCAGGATGATATTGTACGTATACGACTTCGCCTGTGACAGGACTTCTGTTTGAATGCACATTCAGCGGTGACATAAAAACGGAAACCTGGAGAACTTCTGTTTTAAGATATTCTGATTCATAGGTTCGCTCTATGACGACAATTTTTCCATCAGCAGGTGCGAGGATGAGGTCTGTATTCTTGGTACCATGTACGCGCGGCGGATTCCTGAAAAAGATAAGGAAAAGGATTAAGAAGAAGGTGGCCACACCAAGCAACAATCCGGTCAGGATCGACATGAAGAATATAAACACCACCACAGAGATGGCAAAAAACAGGAGTGAGTACAGTAGGTAAAAAACCCCTTCTCGATGCAAGCGGTAGATCATAGCACAAAGATAAAATAAGCCAGCGCAGCAACCGGCAAAACAAAGAGTAAAGAATCATACCTGTCGAGGATGCCGCCATGCCCGGGTAAAAGTTTGCCGCTGTCTTTCACGCCGGCATGTCTTTTTAGGGTTGATTCCCACAGGTCTCCCGCTAATGCGAAAAAAGGAGTGGCGAAACTAAGCACGCCAATATACATCAAGGGCATATCAGGCCAAAGCATGGCCATCATGACACCTGAAATCAATGTGATCAATCCACCACCAACAGTTCCTTCTATGCTTTTTCCCGGAGAAATGGCAGGTGCAATTTTATGTTTTCCCCATTGTGAACCAATCACATAGGCACCAATATCATTTGCCCAGATAAGGAGTACGGGCACAAGCACATATGACCACTCATATTCCCCTGTCATGAAAATACATCCGGTTAACATAGGCAAACCGATATAACTTGTCGCAGAAAATATGGCATTATTGGCCACGACTAATCCGGTAATATCTCCCCTGGAAGGCAATTGAAGCAGGAAACCCAACCCGAGGATGACAGGAAGCGCTAAAAGCACAGGTATCGGTGATGAATTCTGCAGTATCGTATATCCTGTGGCCGCGACACATAGCATCAGTGTGATCGGAAACACGACTCCAAGACTGAAGGGAAGGGGAGTAACTCCAAGCTTTAAATATTCACGTGTTCCTAATAAGGCAATCAGGCAAATCCACAGGAGAAATGTCCAGGGTGAAAAGACGATAACTGCCACCGAGATGATCCCGATCAACAGTCCGGTGATGCTACGGGTGATTAATTCAGGTTTGTTCAAGGACCTTGCGATTTTTCAGGATCGATATATAGATCACATACATGATGGCAATACTCAAGGGGATCATCCACCACTGCAGTTGATCACTGCTTTCTTCATCAAAATTGGAGATATCCATTCCGGTCACATAGATTAATAAAACCTGCACACCATTATTGAAGGCATGTGCAATGATGGGCACCCATAGGTTTCCTGTCCAATAATAGAGGTATCCTAATACTGCTCCAAGTGCCATTCTTGGAAGAAAGCCTTCAAACTGCAGATGAATAGCACTGAAAACAAATGCAGCAATCCAGATAGCGAAGATCGGACTCCTGAAAAGCAGCCCAATGTGCTTCTGGAGAATTCCCCGAAATATTAATTCTTCTCCAATTCCGGGAAGAATGGCGATGATGATCAGATTGAATATGAAAATGACCGGCGTGTCCATGGTGAGGATGGCTTTGAGAGTATCTTCGGCCTGGCTTTCAAACTTATTAGCCCATGCGGGCAAGGGAATTGATTCGTTGACCAGGAAACTCAGGTTGACTAATGGATATGCAGCCAATAAGAAAAATATTCCCAGGATACTTAGTTGCCAACCTGGGCGTACATCAAGATTTAATCCAGCCAGGAACTTTCCATGGTAAAAAACAAGACCGAATAACAATCCGGGAAGGATAAATATCAGTAAGTGCTGAGTAGCAAGCAATCCCCTGGTGAGCCCTGGTGATAAATCACCCATCCCGCTCTGTGCCATCTCCATGATATCCGCCACACTCATTCCGCCAGCCAGCATTAAGAGGCCTGAAAAAAGAGTTGTAAGCAAGAGTCCTCCTATAAGAAAACCAACCAGGACAAGGAGCCTTATGAAATGATCGTAACTTGTCATGCCTTACTTTTGTGCAAAATAGGTATTCCTTTAAAGTTTGATCAATTCTAATCCCAATAATTAAATGGCTATGAATGCAGAGAGGGTAAGACTGAGTGTAAATATCAACAAAATTGCCCTGATTCGAAACAGCCGGGGAGGAAATGCACCTGATTTGGTGCAGGTGGCGAAAGATTGCGAGTCCTTTGGTGCTGATGGAATTACGATTCATCCAAGACCCGATCAACGACATATCCGGTATAATGATATACCCGCACTTAAAGCGATCGTATCAACAGAGTTGAATATTGAAGGAAATCCCACAGAGGAATTTATGCGACATGTATTAGGCCATCAACCTCATCAATGCACCCTGGTGCCAGATAGTCCTTCTGCATTGACTTCTGACCAGGGTTGGGATACTGTAAAGGAAAGAAGTTTCCTTTCAGAAATCACCTCCAGGCTCAAGGAGCAGGGCATCCGGGTTTCCATTTTTCTGGATGCGTCGCCCCGGATGGTGGAAGGCGCAGCCAGCATCGGGGCAGACAGGGTTGAATTCTACACCGGACCATTTGCAGCACAATACCGTACTGACCCTCGTGCTGCTATAGCCGGTCATATAGCGGCTGCCCGGGAAGCTGGCAAGCTAGGAATAGGAGTGAATGCCGGACATGACCTTAATCTGGATAATCTCCGATTCTATGCCAGCATGATTCCTAACCTCCTTGAGGTGTCCATTGGCCATGCCCTGGTCTGCGATGCATTGTATTATGGACTCAGTAATGTCATCGGGATGTATCAGCATCAATTAAGACCTTTTTAGTTCAATATCAGGTGTTTATAAGTGCTTCCCTGCTATTGGAAATTATATTAATCTCTTAACCTTTGATTTACAAACCGTTAAGTCAGGTTTCCCGGCCATTCAGAATTTTGTTTCAAATAAAGAGGCAGCATTCATATAATCGATGGCGTTTTTCAACTGTTCCG
>DATHZY010000371.1:0-2290 GCA_035458325.1 Saprospiraceae bacterium
TACGTTGTAGCCGATGAACAGAATTATCACTTCCAGGCCCTCTTTGCCATTATGGCAAAGCTTGGGGCGCCCTACGCCAAAGGCCTTTACCATCTTTCCTATGGAATGGTGGATCTGCCTGAAGGTAAAATGAAGTCAAGGGAGGGAACTGTCATTGATGCGGATGACCTCATGGCCGATGTCATTGAAGAGGCCCGTATTGCAGCAGCTGACCGGGAAATGAAAGATCCGGAAGTGATCAGGCGGATCGGAATGGCAGCTTTGAAATTCTTTATTATCAAAGTGGATCCCCGAAAGCGGATGACGTTTGATCCAAAGGCTTCCGTTGACCTCCAGGGTCAAACCGGACCCTACATCCAGAATGCCTATGTACGGATCCAATCTATCCTACGGAGGGCTGGAGATGAAAGGAAGAGCTATGATGGCTATGTGCTGAATGAGGATGAAAAGTTGCTGCTCAACCTACTAGGCCAATGTCGCCATATCATAGAAAATGCTGCCAGGGATTATAACCCCGCACTGGTGGCCAACTACGCATTTGCATTGGCAAAAGAATACCATCGGTATTATCATGATATCAAGGTGCTGCAGGCTGAATCAGATGTTGCCAGGGAATTCAGGCTTGTATTGATTAACACGATTGCAAGTATCCTTGAGAATACAATGGACCTGTTGGGAATTGAAATGCCTGATAGAATGTAAAGTTAGCAGTTAGCAACTAGCAGTTAGCGGTTGAATATGTAGTATTGAATAATTAAACAACGCTATAGCGTTATAAGAGATATGGAAGAGTCAAGGTCGCTGAATTTTATAGAGGAAATCATCGAAGATGATATCGCCAATGCTAAGCATGGTGGAAGGGTGCATACCCGTTTTCCACCGGAGCCGAATGGATATCTCCATATTGGTCATGCGAAAGCTATCTGCCTTAATTTTGAAATTGCTAAGAAATACGGCGGCAAGACCAATCTGAGGTTTGACGATACCAATCCGGCAACGGAGGAAACGGAATATGTGAATGCGATAAAGGCAGATATCCGTTGGCTTGGCTATGACTGGGAGGACCGAGAATACTATGCATCTGATTACTTTGGTCAGTTGTACGAGTACGCATTGGAGCTGGTGCGAAAGGGACTGGCTTATGTTGATGACAGTACCGCTGAAGAAATCGCAGTACAAAAAGGCACGCCTGCGGAGCCTGGAAAGGAAAGTCCGTTTCGTTCCCGCAGTGTGGAAGAAAACGTCGATCTGTTTATACGGATGAAGGACGGTGAGTTTCCGGATGGATCCCGTGTATTGAGAGTAAAGGTAGACCTGGCGTCACCCAATATGCATATGCGTGATCCTGTCATCTATCGGATCAAGCGCCAGCATCATCACCGCACCGGGGATACCTGGTGCATCTATCCCATGTACGATTTTGCACACGGACAGAGTGATAGTATAGAAGGTATTACCCATTCACTTTGCTCGCTTGAGTTTATCCATCATCGTCCTTTGTATGATTGGTTTATACGCCAGTTAGGCATATTTCCAAGCAGGCAGATTGAATTCGCGAGGATGAATGTGACCTACATGATCACTTCGAAGAGACGGCTCATGCAGCTGGTCAATGAAGGACTGGTCACGGGGTGGGATGATGCACGTATGCCTACGATCAGTGGGTTAAGACGCAGAGGTTATCCGGCGGCGGCAATCCGTACATTCTGTGATAAAGTGGGTATCGCCAAACGGGACAACTGGATAGAAATCGAATTACTCGAATCCTGTGTCCGCAATGAGTTAAATCAAACCGCACTGCGTAGAATGGCTGTCCTGGACCCAATCAAGCTCGTCATTTCCAATTATCCGGAGGGACAGACAGAATTACTTCCTTCTGAAAACAATCCTGAAGACGAGGCATCCGGACATCGCGACATGCCCTTCAGCAGGGAGATCTATATTGAAAGGGAAGATTTTATGATGGACCCTCCCAAGAAGTATTTCAGACTTTCGCCTGGCGCTACGGTTCGCTTAAAGAGTGCATATATCATTACTTGTGAAAGGGCGGTAATGAATGAAGATACAGGCGTAGTGGAAGAAATCATTTGCACCTATTACCCTGATTCAAAAAGTGGATCTGATACCAGTGGCATCAAAGCGAAAGGCACACTTCACTGGGTCAATGCACCAACTGCTGTGAAGGGAGAAATCAGAATGTATGACAGGCTTTTTACAACTGAAAACCCACTGGCAGAAGGCGTCGATTTCCTTAGCAAAGTAAACCTTGAATCACTGAAAGTGCTTGATA
>DATHZY010000372.1:0-2784 GCA_035458325.1 Saprospiraceae bacterium
CTGATTCAGATGTTCAACTTGGAGAATTGGCTGCGATCATGAAGGCATATCCCTATTTAAGAATCAGCATTGTAGGCTATACTGATGACGAAGGAGATGATGGTAAAAACAAATCCCTTTCAAAAGAACGGGCTAAGGTTATCAAAACCTGGCTGACGGATAAATCGATCGAAGCGGGCCGGATTGATGCCAAAGGAATGGGAGAAGAAAATCCTGTAGCTACCAATAAGACAGAAATGGGACGGAAAAAGAATAGAAGGGTTGAAGTCTGCGTGAAGAAGAAATAGTCCCGGTCACTTTACCCCATTGTCCCGGATCGTTTAAAGAGGAAGTAGAAAGGTAATCCAATCAGCATCAGGACTAATCCCGCAAGTGCCTGCTCAGGCCTGCCGATAAGGGTGCTGCCAAGGAACCAGGTTGAAATACCGATAAATATCAGTGGCGTGATTGGATAAAAGGGAACTCGATACGTAACAAGATCCGAACCACCTGCAGTTCTCCTGAATTTAAAAAGGGCAATCGCTGCAAGTGTCATGAAGATCCAGTCCATAAAGACGACATAGGTGGCCAGGCTTTCGAAGGTTCCCCAGAAAACCAGTAACACCCCGGCCCATGCACTTTGTAATACAATTGCTTTCACAGGTGTTCCAAACTTAGGATGGATGTCGGCCAGCCATGGAAAGAAAACTTTATCCTTACCCATGGCATAATAGATCCGAGGTGCAGAAAGGGTATAGATGCCTGCTGTCCCAAAAGTGGATAAAACAATCAAAATCGCCACCAGGATGCCTCCTGTTGCGGACACCTTTAGTAAAGCATCCGTCGCCACAGCCTGCGAAGCGGAAATCTCATCAATGCCGAGCACAGAGAGGTAGGCCACATTGACCAACAAATACGTTGCTGTCACGATAGCAGCTCCTGTAATCAGCGCTCTGGGTAATACCTTCTGAGCCTGGGCAACTTCGCCCCCTACATAAGATGCGTGATGCCAGCCGCCATATGACCAAAGTACACCAATGAGGGCAAGCCCGAATGAAACCTCTGTCGTCTTTGGATTTTCAAACCCCAGGTTGTCCATCAGGTTACTTCCATAAATAAGGCAGATGATGATGATAATACCGATTCCCACAACCTTTAAGACCGTCATTGAACTTGAGAAAATAGCTGACCACCTGACGCCTATGACATTGATGAGGGTGACGGTCAGCAGTGCCATCAGGGCAACAGGCACCTGAAAGCTTGCTTCAAGATCAAAAAGAAGGGTGAAATATCTTGAGAAAGCGATACATAGCGCGGCAATAGCTCCGGACGTAATAACCGTTAGGATCGACCATCCGTACAGGTAGGCCACAAGATCACCGTACGCCTCCCGAAGGTAGATGTACACACCACCTGTTCCTGGAAATTTTGAAGCCAGCTCACTAAAACTCAGTGCTCCTGTAAGAGCAACGACTCCTCCTAACAACCAGACAAGAAGCACCTGCCCTCCGTTGGAGAGTTGGCTGGCCACATCTGAAGGAGAAATAAAGATACCTGATCCGATACATGAACCGACGGCAATCATGGTCAAGGCAAAGTAGGAAATGGATTTTTTTAAAGGTTCAGCCATCAACATCAGGTTTTGAAACGATTGAAAGATAGAATTAAATTTGTTTTGAACCTCTTGCGCCTTGGAAGCTATGGATAAATGTGCGGCTATAGGTGAGAGTGATTATCTTGTAGTGAATAAGGAAATTCATATTAAAAGATCCTATGCCATCCTGCCTTGCCTTTAAGTACAACTTCCTCTGCCGATATATAGTGGCCGTGTTGTTACTGATGGGCACCAATGGCTATACCCAAATCCAGTATTTCAATCCAATAGAACTCCTCAACGGCAAAAAGAAAGCGACCATCCCTTTCAGGTATATCCACAACTTTATCATAGTAGAGGCAAAGATCTATGGCATCATTCCGCTGCAGTTTATATTTGACACAGGCGCAGAGCACATTATTCTTTTCAAGAGAGAGTATACGGATTTACTTCAGGTGCCCTATGACAGGCGCATTCCTGTCTTGGGTTCAGATATGAGCAGGGAGATCTATGCTCTGATTGCCCGCAATGGAGTGATCGAAGTGAAAGGTCTTGCACCTCAACCTTATGATATGTTGGTGTTGGAAGAAGATTATTTCAGCCTGGATGAAATGATCGGCAGCCCGGTAGCAGGTCTTATTGGCGGTGGGTTTTTCAGAAACCTGATTATCAATATTGATTACAAGCGAAATCAGATCACGCTGTATGATCCTGCTTCTTTTGAACCTCCTGAAGACTATATCAGTCTCCCGATAAAAATCAAAACGAACAAGCCCTACATCATGGCAGAGGCAAGTCTTGCGAATGGATCACCGGTTCAGGTTGACTTACTGGTAGATACCGGAGCTGGTGTACCGCTTTTGTTGCACAACAATTCCCATCCATCACTGCATCTGCCTGATCAATACATCAAGGGTAAACTCGGTATGGGCCTTGGGGGATATCTCGAGGGTTATATCGGACGAATTCAAAAACTGTCCCTGGGTAGTATTGAATTCCAAGGTGTGCTGACCAGCTTTCAAAACGTGGATGAAAACTGGCTACAGGACAAAGACAAATACCGGAATGGTATCCTGGGCAATGACCTTTTGAGCAGGTTTAATGTCTTCCTCGATTATACCCATGGCCAACTGATGCTCAAGCCCTACAAGACCAAACAGGATCCATTCGTCATGGATCGGAGCGGTTTAGTTCTTTTTGCTTTCGGTACC